>JAZRKT010000072.1:0-5158 GCA_045646465.1 Eubacteriales bacterium
CAGAGATACTGTACTTTGTAATGTAGGTACAGGAAGTCAGATTTCGCTTATTGCAAAAAGAAATGTAGATGGTCTTGAAACAAGACCGCTTAATGAGGACAAAAATATCCTTGTTGGAAGCTCACTTTGTGGAGGAAGAGCCTATGCCATACTTGAGAAATTCTTCTTGCAAACAGCTGAAATGCTAGGTATAAAAAAGGATTGTGTTTATGACGAAATGTCGGAGACAATCGCAAATTGTGATAAAACTGATATGATATTTAATACGCTTTTTAGCGGAAACAGAGAAAATCCTGACAAAAAGGCATCTGTAACAAATATATCAGAAGATAATTTCACACCTGCAAATCTTATTTACAGTTGCCTTGAAGGTATATGCAACGAGCTTTATGAAATGTATATTAAAGCAAATAAAAAATGCACAAGGCTTGTAGGAACAGGGAACGGAATAAGGAAAAATTGCGCACTTAAAAAAATATTTGAAGAAAAGTTCAATATGAAAATGCAAATCCCTATATATTCAGAAGAAGCGGCTGTTGGGGCGGCATTGTTTGCCCTAGTATCTTGCGGTAAATATAATACTATTGAAGATGCAGAGAGGATAGTAAATTATGAAAATATATGAAAAGCCACTATTTTTTGAAAAAAACAGAGTTTACCGTGTATATACAGGCGGAAAGCTTTTAGGTAGTTTTGTTAATGACGGTTCAGTGGATGGATTTTATCCTGAAGAATGGATTGCGTCGTCTGTTCAGGCACTACCTGTTGCAGGAGAGCCTGAAAAAGCAGGTGTTTCCGTAATTGAGGGAACGGATAAATTCCTTGATGACCTTATAAATGAATTTCCTAAAGAAATTTTGGGAGATAAAAAAGAAATTGGAATACTTGTAAAATTTTTAGACAGTGCAATAAGACTCCCAGTTCAGGCACATCCTGACAAAGCGTTTTCAAGAAAATATTTTAATAGTGAACACGGAAAAGAAGAAAGCTGGATTGTCCTTGATAAAAGAGAAGGCGGCTGTGTTTATTTTGGGTTTAAAGACGGTGTAACCAAAGAACAGTTCTCTAAGGCTATTGAGGAAAGCAAAAATGACAAGTATGCTATGGAAAACCTTATTGTAAGGCACGATGTTGAACCTGGAGATGTAATTCTTGTTCCGGCAAAAGCAGTTCACGCTATTGGGGCAGGGTGCCTTGTACTTGAAGTTCAAGAACCGACAGACTTTACAATTCAACCTGAATATTGGTGCGGAGAAACTGCACTTACTTACAATGATATGTATATAGGTCTTGATAAAGAAACGGCCCTTGATTGCTTTAACTTTGAACCGATAAACAAAGTGAAAATAACACCACTATGTATTATAGATGGAGATAAGGTGAAAGTTGAAGAAGTTATTGGAAAGAAGCAGTCGGAGAATTTTAACATAAATAAAATTACACTTCGAGATGGAGAATATATACTTGATAAAAGTGCAGGCATATATGTTATAACAGACGGAAGCGGTGTGATTTCGGGAAAGGGTTTCAGCAGAAATGTGAAAAAAGGGGAGTATTTCCTTTTGCCAGATTTTGCAAGAAGGAATTATACAATAAAAGGCGAGATTACTATTATAGAATGTTTTGCTTAAAACACCTTTGTTTCCCTATCAATATTTTACGAATGTGTATTAGGCTCAAGTGCATCTATTATGAACATAAAAGACAGCAAAAAGCACTTCTTCGGAGGTGCTTTTTTCAATTATATTCAGTTTTATTTGCATATTTGTCTTTCGGCAAGTGATGACAAGCGTGCTTATGCTCCGGCTGAGCCTTGTGCTAAATAATTGCCTTAGGTGTATTGTTATGGCAATTCTACGTTACATTATATATCACCCGTACTCCATTTCAACAATTTCGTCCTCGGTGTACCTGAGACAGTTATACAATGCCGATACAATGTACGCAACAGGATTTCTAACGTCGCTTATCAGCCTTCCGTCCACAAGACGCATAGGCTTGTTTCTGTCTACTGCAACAATGTGCTCGTAGGTGAGATTTTCAAGCCTTGCGTGCACCTTTTCACGGGGAACCGTTTCGTTTCCCACAGTAATAGAAGGAGAATGGTACATAATTTCAAGGGCATTTTTATAGTTCTTTCTCATCTCTCCCTCTATCCCATAGTTGTCGAACCTGTCCATAATCTCATCAAAGCCCGATGGTTCTTTGCCACCGTGGATAGTATTGGTAAAGTGATTATTGGTATTATGGTTATTGGTATATATATATTGGTTGGGTGTCTCACAGACACTACCCTCTGTCTGGCAGACACTACCCTCTGTCTCACAAACACTACCCTCTGTCTCGCAGACACTGCCCTCTGTCTCACAGACACTACCCTCTGTCTCACAGACACTACCCTCTGTCTCGCAAACACTACCCTCTGCAATACAGTCTTCCTTTTCGGCATTTTCAACGCACACGATATAAAAATTTGTCATAGGGGCGTTGTTTCTTCTTTCGCGGCATTCCTTTGATATTATGCCGATATCCTCCAGCTTTTTTACCGCACGTATTGTCTTTGAAAGGCTAACACCCGTTTCCTCAACTATGGTTCCATAGGAAGGATAACAGCGAAAATTGTCGTCCGTCAGCTTCATAAGATAACAAAGAACTCTGAATTCATACACGTCCAGCCTTGTATCGTTTATGAAATTGTTTGGTATCATAGTGAAATTTTCCATTTTTTTCTTCATACTGTTATCCTTTCCTTTTTCAGACCGTTATGTCATACCTTCCCATAACTTAATAAATAAGTCGTCCGCATACTTGTATGTCCAAAGCCAGTTGATTGTAGCCTTTTCAAGCCCTGTTTTGTCCTCTAAATTGCAGGCACACTCCACAGCATATTCGTGTTTGGATTTGAGGGCATCGTCGGAAACGTATTCATAAGTACCTGCCTTGTTTGGTATGCCGCAAAATTCTGCAATGTCAAGGCTGTTCTTGCTTGTGCCTTTGGGACGAAGTTCAATATGGCAATGTTTGCCTGTCGAATTGCCTGTGCTTCCCATTACACCCAGCTTGTCACCCTTGCGTATGCTCTGTCCCGGCTTTACAATAATGCTTCCTTTTGCCATATGCCCGTAATAAATACGCCTGCCGTCGTCAAGAAACTGCCTGACGTAATACCCAAAGCCGTTAGCCTCAAAGGGAACGGCATCAACCACGCCGTCAGCTATTGCATATACAGTTGTATCACTGCCAAGAGCAACCAAATCCATACCGCCGTGATATTCACGCTTGCCTAATATAGTTCTGTAGCCTCTGGGACTTGTAACACGGAATCTGCCTTTAAAGCAGCTAATCATTTTTGCCACCATCCAGCTTTTCTTTCGTCTTGTCAATAACCTCGTCAAGTACGTCAACTGCCTTAGCATCAATAAAGCCCTCGGTAATCAGATAGGCTATAACCGAAGCAAGCACAGCAATAATTCCCTCAACCTCACTGCCCGAAGCTATAACGCCGATTCCCGTAAGTACACCTGCCATTGATGCTATGAATTTTCTACTCGATATTTTTTTCATAAAAGCTTTCATATTCCTCTTTTTCCTTTCCAATCTTTTTTTCAAATGCAGATTTTGCAAAATATCCTGTCATTGTTGCAATTATTGATATTACCGCCTGTATTGATAACGTTTCCGCAATCTGCTCTCTGCCTAAGAAAGCAAGTATGTACGATAAATATACCCATATTAAGCCGTTTACTAAAATGATAGTCAACCACTTTTTTGTGTATGTTACGTACTTTTTACCGTGTTTTTTCTTCCTTTTTTCAAATACTCTTGTGAAAATAAGCCACATAATAAAAAGCGTAGCCGAAAATATTGCCATTAAGCCAAAATATGCAAGTATTGTTTTTGCTATGTCCATTTAAAAACCTCCCTTTGCAAGAAGGTACGCCACCACCGCACCCACAACGGCAAAGATTATTTTGTCAACAACACCCTCCCAGCGCTTTGCAGGCTTTTCAATAAGCTTCTTGACGTCACACTTCATTTCCTTGACGTCGCCCTCCATATCCTTTTGCTTTTCGGCGATAATGGCAACACTTGTTACAAGCTTCTCGGTGTCGTCCTGACGTTTTTCAAGACTTTCGATTCTGTAAGTGTTGGACTTTGCCCTGTCCTCAACCTTGGTTAATCTGTCGTGTTCCTGTTCCGTCATATTCCAGCCTCCTTATACCGCCGTAACGGACAACACTCCGCTGTCGTCTACCGTCAGCTTGAACTTCTTGGTGCTTCCTTCTGTGGAGCTTCTCAAGATTACCGCCGAAACCTCAACATCACCTGCAAACCAACCGTTACCACTCCAGTCAAGAGTGTGAATGTTCTTTCTGTCGCTGTCAGATGAGCCTCCGCCGACGATATGAGCCATATTTTCACAGCCTGCCGTTGCGTTCCACTTACCCTGAATGTGCTGATACCCATTTGTGGATATGTTACCTCTGCCCTCAATGTGTACCCCTGCATGTGCGTTGCTATTTTCACGCCCCTCGATGTGGGAATACCAATTTGTGGATTTGTTATCTCCGCCCTCAATGTGGGTATATGAGCCGGACTCAACAATATTGTTTACGCCTTCAATGTGAGTATGGGAAGCACCTTCGTTCACAACATTATATTCGCCCTCAACGTGAGTACAGCGGGACTTAACAGTATTCAATGCACCCTCAACGTGGCTTGATTTTCCTTGTACCGTGTTGTTTGTGCCTTCAGCGAAGGAGTCTACCCCTATAGCCTTGTTTCCTCTGCCGAAGGCTGTGCTTACAGCTCCCAAAGCCTCGTTGCTATTGCCTGCAGCAAAGGCTCCGTATCCAGTCTTATTTGCATTACCCGAAGCAAAAGAATACTTGCCCGAAGCTTGGTTTCCGTTGCCCGAAGTAAAGGAATAAGCACCTGTAGCATAGTTTCCGTCGCCGAAGGCTGTGGCATAGTCTCCCATGTCAATATTGCCAATATTAGGCTTTAAAGGAACACGGAAACTGTTCTTGTCGCCTGACGTTACGGGATAAAGTGTTGTGGGTGAATCCTCAAGGTACTCGTATAACCCCACAGTAACATCTTTTCCTGTTATACCAATAATTTCTCCACAATTATCATAAGGTTTTTCAAGCCTTAT
>JAZRKT010000073.1:0-19163 GCA_045646465.1 Eubacteriales bacterium
AGGCAGCGGACTTTGACTCCGCCATTCGTTGGTTCGAGTCCAACCGTCCCAGCCAAAAAACAGCAGGTTAAAACCTGCTGTTTTTTATCCATTGCGAAATAAATGGTATATCATCGCCTTAAGTTGCTTATCATCACGCGAAGGGTTTATCTCACTGCATAAGCTTCTGTATATCATCCAAGCTTGCAAGTACGCTTCTCATCGCCGTTGCCGCACCGCAGGCATTACCCATCTTCAAGGCATATTCGTATCCTTTTTCAAAGCCAGCAAGAAAGCCTGCAACCACACTGTCGCCTGCTCCAACGGTATTGACGGGTGTTATTTTGTGAGCCTTTACTATATGAACATTCCCGTTTTCATCAGCAAGTATTGCACCTTCTGCCCCCATTGACACAAGTACATTGACCGCACCCAGCTTCTGCAGCTGTTTTGCGCCATTTACAATACCGTTTTCGCTGTCAAGTACACAGTCAAGAAGCTCGCACAGTTCTGCCTTGTTGGGCTTTATGAGAAAGGGTCTGAACTTTAAGCAGTTGAGAAGCTTTTTGCCTGTGGTATCAACAACAAGTCTTACTCTTTTTTTAGACAGCATACTGCAAATGTCCTCGTAAATGCTATCAGGTGAGCCTTTGGGTGCACTGCCTCCTATTACAAGAGTATCGCCGCTTTCAAGACCTTGGAGCTTTTCATACAGCCTTTGTAAATCTTTATTGGAAACGGTAAAGCCCGCTGCGTTTATTTCGGTAATATTCTTGCCTTTGATTTTTACGTTTATTCTTGTATTTCCACTTTTAACGGGGATAAAATCACAAGCTATTCCCATATTTTTAACCTGATTTTCAAGTTCTTCACCCGTAAAACCGCCAATAAAGCCGAGAGCTGTTGAAGGCACGCCCAGTTCTTTAAGAACGCAGGACACATTTATACCTTTGCCGCCGAAGGTTATGCTTTCTCTTTTGGACCTGTTGGTTTCGCCGAAAAGCACATTTTCACATTCCATAACGTAATCAAGGCAGGGGTTGAGTGTAAGTGTATATATCATTTTATCCCTCTAATTCAAAACAATATTCAAATTTAAGATCTCCGAGAGCCTCGTGAAGGCTTTAGTCATAAAAGGGTACTGCAATTGCACCCATATTCATAATCAAAATCTTCTTTGCTTTGATTTTTCACAATAATAACATTTAAAAACAAGCGGCACGATTTTACCCGTGCCGTTTTATTACTGCTTTTTATACCGATATGTAGGAACAATCTCAGACACAAGCTGCTTTATATCACAACTGTCGTCGTACATAGTTTCTTTAAGCTCTCCAAGCTTATCAAAGAACCATCTATCGTCAAATTCGATGGGTTTTCCGATATGGATAAGCTTGTTTTCGGTACATTTCATTCCTTCCTCATCCATAAGAAGCTCTTCAAAAAGCTTTTCTCCTGGACGAAGACCGATAAACTCAATCTTTATATCCTTATCAACCTCATAGCCCATAAGACGTATCATATTCTTTGCAAGATCTAAAATCTTGACGGGCTTACCCATATCAAGCACAAAGATTTCTCCACCCTTTGCCATAGCTCCCGCAGTCAGAACAAGTGACACAGCTTCGGGAATTGTCATAAAATATCTGATAATATCGGGATGAGTTACCTTGACAGGTCCGCCCTGCTCTATCTGCTTTTTGAAAAGGGGTATTACACTGCCGTTTGACCCAAGAACGTTTCCAAAGCGCACTGCAACAAATTCCGTCTTACTGCGTCTTGAAAAGCTCTGCACCACCATTTCACACATTCTTTTTGATGCACCCATAATATTAGTGGGGTTTACTGCTTTATCGGTGGAAATAAGCACGAATCTGCGTGTGCCGTATTTATCAGCCATCTGCGCTGTTTTGAAGGTGCCGAAAACATTGTTCTTTATCGCTTCGTTGGGGCTATCCTCCATAAGAGGCACGTGCTTATGAGCTGCCGCATGGTAGACAATTTCGGGGCGGTATTTACTGAAAAGACACTCCATCCTTTTTGAATCGCGCACAGAGCCTATAAGAGCAATTACATTTGCTTCGGGATAATTGGTCTTAAGCTCGTTGAGAATGTCGTATGCATTATTTTCATAGACATCAAAAATTATAAGCAGCTTCGGTTCATAGGCAACAAGCTGTCTACAAAGCTCGCTTCCGATTGAGCCGCCTCCGCCCGTCACAAGAACAACCTTGTCAGTAACGTAGTTCATATTCTGCGATGCTACCAGGTCTATGGGAAGTCTTTCAAGCAGGTCTTCGATTTTTACATCGCTAACCTTTAAAAGAGAGTTGTCATCCATCTTATTTACAACATCATCAATGGACGGCATTGTTTTAAGCTCACAGCCTGTTTTTGAGCATATATCAAGAATTTCACGTCTTTCATTTCTGGCAAGGGACGGTATCGCAAAAATTATAACGTCCACTTCATACTTTTTTGCCGCAGAATGGATGTCGTGGCGTGTACCTACAATTTCTATGCCGTTAATGAACTTTGACTGCTTTGCTTCCTCGTCGTCAATTACGCATACAACCTTACTGCCTGCAAAGCGGTCGTTGCGGTTAATGTCAGTAATAAGTATTCTTGCCGCCTCGCCTGCACCGATAATCATTACATTTTTGCGCTTTGTGCCTTTCATCGGTGAGTTTCTGTGATTGTCATAAACCTTTACGTACAGCTTTACAAAAAGTCTGGGCACTACCACAAATGCAGTGGAAAGAATGTAGTAAATTATATACACATTAAGATCAAGAGATATGCTTCTGAAAATAATTGCGGCAAGTATCATAAGAATTGCCGTGAACATAGGTGCAAGAGCAAGCTTTATATAGTCATAGGGACCTGCAAACTGCCACAGCACTCTGTAGGTGTGAGTCGAACTCATAACAATCAAGTGTGGGACAATGGCAAGCAAAAACACGTATGCTTCCTTGTCTGCTATGCTTAAAAGAACAGCATCAACGCTGAAATTATTCACCAGCATAAGAGTAAGCAAAAAGCTTACCACCAATATCATAATATCATACAGTCCCCAGAACAGAATCGAGGATTTACTTTTCACCTTCAGCACTCCTTCTGTCATTTTATATTTTTTATTATATACTCCTTTTACGTATTTGTCAAGTTTTGAATATAAAGTGTGCAAAATCATTATACCTTTATGTATTTTTTACAAATTCACTTGACGTATGCCGTGTAATTTGCTATAATTAAGGAAACAATCAACAAAGGAGCAGGATAATGAAATTTTTCTTTAACACGTTATTCAAAAACGGCATTATTGCAACTCTTGCAATGATTGCTTTGGGTTTATTGCTCACATTTTTACCAGGATTCTTTGCAAACACAATCTGCTATATTCTGGGGGTCCTTTGTCTTATTGCCTGCCTTTTTTACATTTACAAGGCTGTAAAAAAGGAAAGCACAATTGTTAACGCTCTTTCGGCTCTTGCTTTTCTGACGCTTGGTCTTATTCTTGTGATTTTCCAGCGCAGCATTTTTGATGCTCTGCCCCTTACTGCAGGCATATGCTTATTGTTCTTCGGTCTTTTAAAGCTGCAGACTGCTTTTGCTTTCAGAAAGACAAATGCACTTCTTTTCAAAAAGCTTCTTATTCCTTCGGCGATCAATGCCTTGCTTGGTATTCTTCTCATAATTCTAAGATCTCAGGCTACCGACCTTGTTATAAGAATCATCGGTGTAATTCTCCTTTACTGTGCCTGTGAGAGTATTGTTGTAAAGCTTCTGATTAAGGCAGACGGAAAGCAAGCTACTTCAGGTAACAGCGGCAAAGAAAACCGGCTTGAGGCAGAATACAGCGACTTCACAGACACACAGGATCAAAACTAACCCACAAAGGTTGTTGCGCCAAGGTGTGACAACCTTTTATTCTTAAATCAACAACTATGACAGACAAACTACTTCTTCACAACACACTTTCTTATTACGGTCTTGATGCAGAAAGCGATAATTCTCACATTATCTGCTCCGACGACTGTATTTTTACGAGAATAACCAACCAGCACAGTTTCTCATCGGATAAAACTGCTCACAAAATCAGAACCGCCTTTGAAAAGGGTTCGCGCTTTGTAATGCTCTCAGGAAAAGAGGGCAGCGGAAAAAGCACGTCTCTGCGTTTCTTTGCGCATACAGCAAAAGACTTGTTCGGTTGTGTGATTTTTACGGAATTTGACGGTGACAGGTATGTTTTTTACGAATCCGGATTTAATTCCCTTGACGACAGCTATATTGCCGAAAAATGCATCACCAACATATTTTACCCAAAAGAGTTTGCAGGTAAAAATTCCAAAAGTCCATATCTTTATAAAAGCACAAAGGAACGCTTACTTAAGCTTGCAGACAGAAATACGCTTATCATTATCGACAATCTTAACACCGTGACAATCCCCGTTTTTCTGTATGAGCTTGAAAAATATGGCTTCGGCATACTTATTTGCTGCCGTGAAACCGTACAAGCTCCCAAGGGTGCAGTTGTCATAAAGCAGGAAAAACAAAATTTTTCCGCATTAAAAACCATTATTGGCACAAAAAAGATCAGCACCAGCTTCAAGGATTTTTGCAGTATGACAGGTCATTCTCCGATGGCGGTTCAGCTTGCTAAGTGCTTTATTGAAAGCAAGGCTTTTACCCTGTCGGATATTGTTCAAAGCTTTCAAAAGCTTTGCCGGGACAAAGGTCTTGACTCATCTGTTGATTACATTAAGCTTTTCTACTTTCTTGCAGACTTTTCAAATGGCGAAAAAGAGCTATTAAGAACACTTGCCGTTCTTTTACATTTTAAACATCCGATGTTAAAAACGAGCATCGATAAAAACGGTGCTTTTAAAAGAATTCACGCATGCTGTTTTACGTCAAAGTCTCCCGAAAAATTGTCAAGGCTGATAGATTACGGCTTTATAGGCGAGCTTGTTGACGGCACACTTTATATGGAAAATGCCATAAAGGATTTTGTCCTCAACTTTTTGAAGCCAACACAGGCAAACTGTCCCTGCTTTATGAATTACATCAGCAGAAAAACAGATTTTCTCTTAAGTCAATCGGCTAAAAATCTTTCATTTTCCTTTGTTACCGAGCCTTGCTCTCACATTAAAAATCCGCTTTTCCATCCCGAATTGTACGACGCCTACGCTTATCTGATAAAGGACAAGCCAGACTGTTCAAGAGTGATTTACAATCTTGTTATGATGCTTACTTCAAGGCAGGATGACAGCGGATGCTTCATATTTTTGAGAAGCGGAGCATTTTACGCATCAATACTTAAAAATGTTATGTTCGGCGATTATGCAAGGTCGCTTTACCAAAGTGCCGACGATTTATTTCTGTATTCCAAAGCACATACGGCTGAAATTTTCGGTTTGCTTGATATATTAAGAGTGTGCACCGTATTGATTAAAAATATTTCCGTACAGCACTACAATCAGTATTTACCCATATTCCATCTTTTCAAGGACACCCTTAATCAAATCACAAGGTATACCCACGGAAAGTTTTCCGACGAAGATGTACTGTCGGTTTACTGTGACGTTATAAGGCTGTGTGAGGAGAGCTTTTTCTACTTTAACAATTTTTCGTACAGTACGGGTATGCACCCTGCAAGGTGCAAAATGGATGCAGTTATAGGATACACCGACGAGACTTCATCAAACGTAAAAAACAGTTGCAGTATTTACGTGCTTCACAGCATTGACGTATTTATGCTTTACGTTGAATTTTACCAACTTGCAAGGTGTTTTAACGCACTTTCTGAAAAAGCTTCCTGTCCTGCAAAGTACAGCTACAGCCGTGAGCTTACCTCCCGTGCAAAAGACTTTTGCCGTGAGTTTTCGTCATTTTACTGTCGTCTGAGACAGGGCTTTGATGTATTCTATGACTTCTACGGGGATAAATACGTCTGCATTGATGTAAAAAAATCCGTTGCCGCAACAGGCTGTGACAAAATTCGTACAATGCTTGAAAAGGCACAGGAGCTTTCTTCGCTATACTGCGATGACAGTCAAAGCAAATGTTCTGTCTATGCAAAAAATGTTATGAGCACTTTGAAAAGATCAGAGCATTATCTTTACCTTTCGTCGCTGATTATACATCCCGACTTTCCCGTTTCTCCACAATGTCTTGACTATTTTCAGCAAATGGGCTTTTCGGATTTCATCAAGAAAAAAGGCAATGACGATACACGCATTATTGCAGAAGCTGTTGCTTCCCATTTAGCTGATAAAAGTGAAAAAAGCAGCTTTTATCTATCTCTGCTTGGGGATTTACTAAAAGCTTATGGTAAAGACCTTTGCAATGATGTTGTTTTCGGCGGAATATCCGCAGCGCTTATTGCAAAAGTGTGCAGTATTCTTGAAGAAGCAATTGCGTTTAACAGAGGCATATCCTTTGCCGTAAGGCAGTTGTCATCCATATGTGAGGACGGCATTTTCACATTATTTTCATATCACAAGGAGTATATTCCCAAGCTTATGACAAGCGAAATGTGCATTGCTTTTTCATTATACAGGCTGATAACCGGAAAGAAAATCATTTACCCTCCGGAAGAACTGAAGGAAGCGTTTCTCAGCTTTGTTTACGAGCACATTTCTTTAGGAGGCAATATAAGTCCCGTAGGTTTTAGTTGTTGTGTACGTTTACTGTGCACAAAGCACCGCGCCGTTGAAATTATCAACGAAATGCTTTCTCTTGACTTCTTCAACAGCATAACAAAATCAGACTACCATATTATCAGAAGCATAATAACTAATCCAAAAAATGTTAAGATAAAGAAAAATAAGTGTTGATATGGATGTATGCAATTTCTTTGCAGTAATAAGCGACCACAGCAAGGAAACAGATTATGGCCGCAAGCGAGGTAAAATGCTCCTTTTACATCTAAGCACGTCTCGGCAACTATATTTGTCCTCCTTCGGGACAAATTGCAATGTACTACGCCATTATTGCTTTCCAAATGATAGGATTTGTTAAGAATAAGACTTACACCTACCGTCCAGTTGATTACAAGTTTTAGGCTTATTTGGTTTTTATTCTTTTGATTACCTTTAGCAAAGGGAAAGAGGCTGCGGCAAAACTCGTATTTTGCATAAAAATTATATACAAATATAGGGTCTGTAACAATCGTTTTGCTACAGACCCTTTAGTTAACCGTGCACAAAAGACACAAGTTAAATATAAAGCTTCACATATATCGTACTAAGTTTGACCGCTTTGTTTATGCGGTCAAACGGGACAGCTCTCGGATACCTATAGTTGGGTTAACTCCAAAATACGGACTCGTGTTTGCTGTCTGGCATTCCCGACTACATTCTTGCTTCAAGCTCTTTTCTTCTCTTTTCGTTTTCTTCGCCGGGCTTGCCGAGAAGCGCAAACATATTCTTCTTATATGCTTCAACACCTGGCTGGTTGAAGGGATTTACTCTGAGAATGTAGCCTGATGCCGCACATGCAACCTCAAAAAAGTATACGGTAAAGCCATAATCGTATTCACTTCTTGAAGGAATTTCAAGAACAATGTTGGGAACGTTTCCGTCGGTATGAGCGAAAAGTGTTGCAAGGTATGCCTTCTTGTTTACTTCATCAAGCTGGTGGCCTGTAAGGAAGTTAAGGTTATCAACATTCTGAGGATCGTTGGGGATAACAACCTCGGCATTCTGCTTTTCAATATCAATGACGGTTTCAAAGATGTTTCTGTGACCTTCCTGAACAATCTGCCCCAAAGAATGAAGATCTGTAGAGTAAATTACCGATGCGGGGAAAATACCCTTGCCATCCTTACCTTCGCTTTCGCCGAAGAGCTGCTTCCACCATTCATTCATATACTGATACGCTGGCTCATAGCAAGCCATAATTTCAAGAGCCTTGCCCTTATTGTAAAGAGCGTTTCTGAGAACTGCATACTTATATGCGTTATTCTTCTCAATATCACAAACGGAAAGCTCGTCGTATGCCGCCTTTGCTCCTCGCATAATTTCATCAATGTCACAGCCTGCAACAGCTATGGGCAGAAGTCCGCACGCTGTAAGAACAGAGTATCTGCCGCCTACATCGTCGGGAATAACAAAGGTTTCATAGCCCATATCGTCGCTGAATTCCTTAAGTGTTCCTCTTGCCTTATCGGTGGTTGCAAAGATTCTTTCCTTTGCAACCTCCTTGCCGTACTTTTCCTCAAGCAGTCCGCGGAAAATTCTAAATGCCACGGCAGGCTCTGTTGTTGTACCTGACTTTGAAATGACATTTACGCAAATATCCTTACCTTCGCAAAGAGCAAGTGTTTCCGAAAGCGATGCAGGGCTGATAGAATTACCGATAAAGTATATTTCGGGCGTATCCTTCTTAAGAAGGTTATAGTTGGGAGACTTGATATATTCAATTGCAGCTCTTGCACCTAAGTATGAGCCTCCGATACCTATTACAATAAGTACATCACAGGTATCCTGGATTTTTTTAGCCGCCTTCTTGATTCTTTCAAATTCTTCCTTATCGTAATCTACGGGAAGAGAATACCAGCCCAGAAAATCATTGCCTTCTCCTGTTTTATTTACAATCTTGTCGTGAGCTTCTTCAAGTGCAGGAACAAGCGCCTTTATTTCATCCTCGCTTACAAAGCCTCTCACGAATTTGTCGTTACACTTAATTGACATCTTACACAGTACCTCCAATATCAATATGAGATTATTATACCCATACTCAGCAAGTAAAGCAATGTCATTTTGTAACATTTATATTGCAAAAAATACATTTATTTACAATCTTGCCTTATCTTACGGTAATGCATTTGCAAAACAGCCTTGCAAACAAATTTCCAAATGTCAGCCGTTTCACGTCATTCTTTGCCACAGCATCAAACTCTGCTATCTTTTGTCCGTCTAGAAAATATTCAACCTTGCCAATCTTTTCGTTTTTTTTCACAGGTGCTTTTACATACTCGGGAATTTCTACCGAGCTTGTAATTCTGCTTTCCTTTCCCTTTTCTATCAAAATGTTGTTTTGTAACACATCATATTCAAGGACAGGTATGTCGGCACCCTTGACAATAACCTTAGGAAGTTCGGGAACAACGGGTGTATAAAGAGAATAGTTTGCAAAGCCAAAGTCCAAAAGCTTTTTTGCATCGGCAAACCGTTTATCGCTGCTTTCGCTTTTCATAACAGAAGCAATAAGGCTCATATTCCCCTTCTGAGCCGTTGCAGACATACAGTAAAGTGCAGAGGAAGTATAACCTGTTTTCATACCTGTAGCTCCGCTGTAAAAACGTATAAGCTTATTTGTGTTGGTAATACCGAACTCACCGCCACGAAGGGTATCCATCCAGATTTTTGTATAGTCAAAAACTGCAGAGTGCTTATAAAGCTCACGGGTCATAATTGCTATATCACGGGCAGTAGTATAGTGATTGTCAGCAGGAAGTCCCGTACAGTTTTCAAAATGTGTGTTTGTCATACCCAGCAAAGCTGCCTTTTCATTCATTTTTTCAACGAAGCTCTCCTCAGAGCCGCTTACAAGCTCACAAAGAGATACAGTACAGTCATTTGCCGATGCCACAACCACGGCTTTGAGCATTTCGTTAACCGTCATTGTTTCACCAGGTTCAAGCCATATCTGAGAGCCTCCCATAGAGGAAGCGTGCTCGCTTGCACAGACCTCGGTATTAAGGTCAAATTTGCCTTCATCCATTGCTTCAAACACAAGTATCAGCGACATTATTTTTGTAACAGAGGCAGGTTCAAGCTTTTCATCGGCATTCTTTTCATACAGCACACTTCCCGTTGACACCTCCATAAGGCAGGCTGACATGCTGTTGAGATCAAGCTCTGCAGCGTAAGACGAAATGGCAAATACAATAGTAAAACATATCAAAAACAGCAATGCTTTTATGTTTTTTTTCATAATTTCCCTCCCAGAATTGTTCTACTATCCATTTTTATTACCAAAATGTCTTTTTATTCCATTTCTCCGTTAAATTTACAGTATATTTAAACTTTATATTTGCTTAAATGCGTTCATTATTTATTGACTTTTAACCGTCATTATGTTAGACTTTTAAATAGTACAGATATACTGTGTGAAAGGAGCAGACAAATGAAAAAATTAGGATTCGGTTTTATGCGTCTTCCCGTTTTTGACAAGGATGACAGAACTTCAATAGATTATGAAGCGGTATGCAAAATGGTTGACCGCTATATGGAAAAGGGATTCACTTATTTTGATACGGCTCAGGTTTACCACGACGGCTTTTCAGAGGTTGCCGTGCGCAAATGTCTTACAAGCAGATACAAAAGAGAGGATTATTTTCTCACCGACAAGCTCTCATTATGGGCAGTCGGAGGCAAAGACAAAATGCAGAGCTTTTTTGATAGGCAGCTTGAAACGTGCGGAGTAGAGTACTTTGACAACTATCTTATTCACAATCTCGGTATAAAGAACTACGAAATTGCAAAACAGCACGATGCCTTCAATTTTGTAAGAAAGCTCAAAGAACTCGGCAAGGTAAAAGAATACGGTTTTTCCTATCACGACAACGCAGAACTTCTTGACACAATTCTCACTGAGCAGCCCGACGTTGACTATGTTCAGCTTCAGGTCAACTATATGGACTGGAACAACGACGCTATTCAGTCAAAAAAATGCTGTAACGTTGTTTCAAAGCACGGCAAGAAGATTATTGTTATGGAGCCTGTCAAGGGCGGTACTCTCGCAAACCTTCCTAACAAAGCAAAGCAGCTTCTCAGCACACTTGACAAGGATGCCTCAGTAGCGAGCTGGGCTATCCGTTTTGCAGCAAGCGTCAAGGATACATACACCGTTCTCAGCGGTATGAGCAATATGGAGCAGATAGAAGACAACACAAGCTATATGCAGTCCTTTATTCCTCTGTCCACAGAAGAAACAAAGGCGGTATTCAGGGTTGTTGACATTATAAATGAGGTTTCTCCCATTGCATGCACAGGCTGCAGATACTGTGTTGACGGCTGTCCTGCTGGCGTAAGAATTTCAGAGTGCTTCTCACTATACAATGCAGACCTTATGTATGCTGAAAACTTCTTTTCGCCCCACGAAGGAATATACGATAACATCCCCGACAAAAACAAGGCAAGCGCATGCATAGAGTGCGGTCAGTGCGAGGCGGTTTGTCCTCAGCACCTTAAGGTTATGAATTTATTAAAAGATGTCGCAAAGCGTTTTGAACAATAGCAAAGTAAGCACGACTACGCTTTACAAGAAGAATTCGGCAAAGTAGCTTTATTTATAGCTTTTTGAAAATCCCACAAGCTAATACAAAAGAACACATCTTGCTTGGAATCATTTACTTCATAAGTTAGAACGATGAATGGAGAAACGATTTCGCTATTAACTTTCTTTCTCCTACACCTTACAAGGTGAAGCTTTTAAGATGCTTTTGAGTTCATCGGTAACTACGCCTCGGTGAACCTTCACCACAGAGCATTGATATGCCCGTAATACAAAAAAAGAGCTGCATTTGCAGCTCTTAAAAAAACATTATTGAATTTCCTGCTCTAGGTCCCTGAAAATATCGTCATCAAAAAATTCCTGAACAGAAATCTCCAAGCCGTCGCAGATTTTCTTAACAGTTGACACAGTCGTGCTGTTGTTGCGACCGCTTACAATGTTATTCAATGTTGATTGCGTTATTCCGCATATAGTGGAAAGTTTATTAACAGTTATGTGCTTTTCCTTGCAAAGACTAAGTATCCGTAACCGAGTAGCTTGTCCGATATTCATAAATACAACCTCAATTATATTATTATATCATAATTGTACCCATTTTTGTGTTATTTGCTTAACTTATTTGAGGTAATAAGGCTATTTTTTAGTTAAAAAATCAAAAACAACAGGATTTTAACGGTATTTTTTACTTTTTCGAGGGAAAATATGCACTTTTTTGGGTTAAGAAATATTAAAACTACTTAATTGCATCTCCCAAAGCTGCATTTGCCTGAGCCATAACAAGGCTATAATATATGCCTTTTTTATCAAGAAGCTCGCCGTGTGTTCCGTACTCGCAAATTTTGCCGTGATCGAGAACGAGAATTTTATCGGCATTTCTCAGCGTTGACAGGCGGTGTGCAATTGCAAAGGTTGTTCTTCCGTCCGTCATTTTATTGATAGCGTCCTGAATAAGCTTTTCCGTTTCGGTATCTAGTGCCGCCGTTGCTTCATCAAGAATAAGTATTCTCGGGTCATGGATAATGGCACGGGCTATAGCTATTCTCTGTCTTTCGCCTCCCGACAGGCTAAAGCCCTTTTCGCCAATGATGGTATTATAACCCTCCGGCAGATTCATTATAAAATCGTGGGCATTGGCACGCTTTGCCGCCTCGATTATTTCCTTTGACGTAGCATAAGGCTTTGCGTAGCGTATATTTTCGTGCACCGAGCCTGAAAACAGGTGAGTTTCCTGAAGAACTATGCCTATCTGTGTTCTAAGCGACTCCTGGGACATTTCACGAAGGTCTATGCCGTCAATTGTGATACTTCCCTCGGTGGGGTCATACAGGCGCATAAGCAGGTTTACAAGGGTTGTTTTTCCGCACCCCGAATGTCCCACAATTCCTATCATCTCGCCCCTCTTTATATCAACGCTGATATTTTTAAGCACAGGGTTATAGCTATCATAGCCGAAGAAGACGTTTTTGAAGGAAATATCGCCCTTGATTTTATGAAGCTTTGCCTTCTTTGCATCGTAAATTTCAGGCTCTTCTTCAAGTATTTCTAGCACCTTTGTAAGAGCTGTTACAAAGTTTGAAAGCACTCGCGGTATCTGGGTAATCTGCATAAGTGGCTCATAGACTATATTAGTATACGCCGAAAACTGATTTAGTGTGCCTATATCAAGAGTCCCGTTAAACAGCTGATAGTTACCTACGGCAAGTATAAGAAAGCTTCCGGTTCTCAGCGCAAGGTTCATAAAGGGAAACAGCGTATCGAAAAACAGCATTGTTTTTATTTCGTTATCAAAATAATCATCTGTTTTTTTCTCATACCTTGCTATTTCCTTATTCTCGTTACCATAGGATTTTACAACACGTATTCCTCCGATTACGTCCTGAAGATACTTATCGCACTTGTGACGCATACGCCAGTTTTTGCGTATTCTTCTGCGGAAGCTTCCCTTCATACTTATAATTATATAAATTACAAAGGGCAACGGTATAAACACAAACAGGCACATCATTGGGTTTATCACAAGCAGCAGCACAATTGCCACAACAAAGGACATTAGCATTGAAAAATAGCTTGGTAGCTGTGTTGTGATAAAGGACTGAATGGTTGTAACATCGCTGTTGATTCGTCCCATAAGGTCGCCTGCCGACTTTCTTGATACGCTTGACATTGACAGCGACTGTATCTTTTCAAACAAAATGGTACGCATCATTGTTGTAAACCTGTTACCTGCTATTGCAGAAAGACGGCTATTTGCAACACCCAGCGCCCTGTTTACAAGGTCAAGCAGCACTATGGAAGCAACTATCATCAGAAAGGATACCATATAGTTGCCTTCAAGGTTATTATTGGTTATGTAACTATTGATAGCTTCTTTCTGAAAAAATGGCACAACAAAACGTATTACAAGGGCAATCGCCGCAACTATCAGCGGAAAAGCCATCATAAGTCTTATTCCGCGCGTCATAGCAAGGAGCTTTTTATACACCTCTCTTTTACTTCTGCAAAAGGGACACACGCTTGTGTTTTTAAGGAACGGACGTCCGCATTTAGGGCAGTAGCTTTCGGGCTCGTCGCTTGTTACAAGACCGAAATCCTCCTCTGCCAGCTTTTCGCAAGCCGCCGCCATAACGGAATATCTTGCAAGATTTCTTCCCGACACAAAGCAGCACAGCATTATGCTTTTCCCGTTTTCCTTTGCATAAAAGCCGCACACACCGAGCATTACTTCCACAGAAAAACCACTCATTTCACGCAAAAAATGTGTTTCAAGCACCTGTCCGTCAAGAATTTTATATATATGCTTTTCTGTAAAAACAAGGTACCCCTCTACCCTTTTTTCCTTATGAAAATCAAAGGGCGTGCAGTAAAGTATATGCTCGTGATTCATTTTGGCTTTTTCGAAGGCTTCTCTATCCCTTTCGTTAAGCTCAAACAAAAGCTTCATTTATTTCACCACGCTTCTAAGTGTTTTAAAGGTAAATTTCGATTTTCTTATAGCTTGCCTTATCAAGCTTTGACACCTCAGGTATTTCAAAGCAGTTACCGTCAATATCGTAAACAAGGGAGCGCTTATCTTCTAACACCCTGATATTTGACGAAGGGTTATTCATTACAAAGCTTACCTTTCCTGCACTTGTCAGCACGTCAAAATACAAATATCCGAACTGCTCCTTGATACTGTAAATCTTTTGGATTTCAGGTGTAAAATACCGTTTATCAAGCTCTTTTTTTATTAAAGATGCAGTATCTTTATCAAAATCCGAAAGTGCCTCGATAAGTCCTATTTCAGCTCCCTTACCAACAGCCTTTGTATCTGGCTCGCGGATTGAAATGAAGCTGTCAGGCTCTGTTACGGGAAATGCTCTTACAGGCACGACTCTTTCGAAAAATTCCTCGCCCCCGTCCTTCTTTTTCAGCGTCATTGATATAAGTCCCCCTTCAGAACGTGAAAAGAAGGCGTTTTCTGGTGTTAGCGGTACGGAAATTCTTTTTCCGAATATATCCCATTCTTCGTTATCCATTTCTTCAAGGGTTATTTTCTTTTCTTGTGACATATTTAACGCTCCTTTTAGTTAGCTTGATGTATGGTGAGTGTCACTTTTCTTGAAAGAAAAGCAACCAAAAGAACTTTATAACGGGCTCGCATCTTAAGCTTACATCCTGACTCAGATGTCCGAATACAACTCTGTACAGCTTAAGTAATTTCGTTTAGTAACTTAGATATTTAGCAGGGGTGTTTTCATTTTCTTTTCTTTTGGGACAGCGTCACAGGCTCTCCCGTATACACAGAAATGTTACTTTATGTAACACAAGGAGGTTTCGCCTATGCGGAGGCGACATTTACGAGCACCGACGTATAATTTTATCAAAGGTTGCCTGCTACTTTCGCCGCGGTGCGTCCCCCGCAACAACCTTCTGAAGCTGCTGTTCCTGAAGAGTGTAAAGCTTGTAGTAAACACCCTTCTGCTCCATAAGCTCCTTCGGTGTGCCGCACTCTGCAATTTCTCCGTGTTCTATTGCCATAATTCGGTTACAGTTTTTAAGGGTTGAAAGACGGTGTGCAATCGTTACGGTAGTTTTTCCCTTAATAAGCTCATCAATTGCCTTGCTTATAAGGCGCTCTGTTTTAGTGTCCATTGCAGCAGTTGCTTCGTCAAGTATAAGTATTTTGGGCGACAGCAACAGGGCGCGAGCTATTGAAATTCTCTGCTTTTCTCCGCCCGACAGTGAACGGGAGCCGCCTCCCACCACCGTTTCATAGCCTTCGGGAAGGTTCATAATAAAGTCGTGGGCATTTGCCGCTTTTGCCGCCTCAATTATTTCACCAAGGGTTGCATCGGGACGGGCGTAGCGTATGTTATCTGCTATACTTGCGTTAAACAGGTATATTTCCTGGGACACTATTGCCACATTTTTACGCAGCATCGTAAGGTCTATATCCTTGACGTTTGTTCCGTCAATGGAAACACAGCCACTTATTACGTCATACATTCTTGTAATTAGATTTGCCACGGTGCTCTTTCCGCTTCCCGTATGTCCCACGATGCCTATATGCTCGCCTGGCTGTATCTTAAAAGAAACATCCTTAAGAATGGGACGGTTAGGGCTATAGTGGAAGGACACGTTTTTAAACTCAATTTCGCCCTTGATTTCATAAGGCACAATGGCCTCGTTGCTATTTGCAATTTCGGAAACAGCATCCACCGTTTCAAACATTCTGTCCCCTGCATTGAGAACGTCCGTTATAGTATTGGTAAAGTTTGTGAAAAATTCAAGAGGGCCAAAAATCATACCTATATAGCCAAGATAGGTTGTCAGCTCACCGTAGGTCATATGTCCGCCCATTACCTGTATGCCTCCGAATCCCCAGATAGCTTGGCTTGAAAGACCAATAAGCAGCGATACTACGGGGAAAATGCATATTGCTATAAGGTTGGTTTTAAGATTTGCATCGTAAAGCTTTGTGGAGTAGCCGCGAAACCGATTTGTTTCCTCAACTTCCTTGGAAAACGCCTTGATTACGCGAATACCGTTAAGCGAGTCACCCAGCATTGCATTAAGTGCACTTGAGCGTCTGAACTGCTTTGAAAAGCTTCTCCACAGCTTAGGAAGCATAAACTTAAATATTGCCACAATTATGGGCACGGGTATAAACACAACAAGTGTCAGCGTTACATTTATGGAGAACAGCAATATTGCAATGCCGATAAACTTCACTAAATTAAGAATAAAGTAAGGCATACCACCTGTGAAAAAGTTTCTGATTTTATCGGCGTCGTAGTTTACTCTTGTCATTAGGCGTCCCGTGGGATGCTTATTGAAAAAGGCAATTGACTGACGGCACATTGCCGCAAAAACCTCGTTTTTCATTCGCTTGGTCACATTTGCCGCAAGTCTGTCAATTGTTCTGTCAAAGAGAATTATAAACAGCTGTATCAGCACTTCAACAAGCACAATAAGTCCCACAACAATAAAGACATATTTAACCTCGTGAAGCTGACCGAGCACACGTCCTGCGTTATTTACGCCTGGCTGTGTAATTACCTGGTCGAACAGTATCCGTCCGCTGATCGCGGGAATTGCAAGCTGAAGCAAAGAAAAGGCAACAAGTGCAAGCATAGAAATTGAAAAAGCCTTTTTATAGTACCAGAAATAGCCCATAAGTCTTGCAAAGGTGCCCTTTTTATTGGTGCAGTCCTTACAGATTTTCCGCTGTTGGTCTTCATAGACCTTACCGCACTTTGGGCACTTCTGATTAAACTGCTCGAAGATGCCGTCGTCGTCCTTGACATCCTCATCCTTCAGAAGCTTATCGAAAATATTGCAAAAGGCAAGCAACTTTCTCTTTTTTGCGTTGGTACACTGTGCGCACACAACAGTATCGCACGTCTTTATATGCTCCGAGAAGCACTTTTTAAAATCCTCGCCTCTTTCGTCGCACTCCTTTTTCCTGGGTGCCTCGCTTTTACCGTACACGCAAAGCAGGCGGTTTGTGGTTGTATAGTTATCGATATAAAGCTCGGCAATATTTCTGACATCAAGCTTTTTTAAATTTCCGTTCACAACATCGGCATAAACAAGGGTCTTTTTATCCTTTGTCACACACAGAAAATCCTGTGCAAAGTCACCATCTGCCGACATATCAAGCTCAAGGCACACAAGCACATCATCTATCGAAAAGCCATTATTTTCAAGCAATGCGCCTGCCTCATATGTCAGCTTATCAAGAGGAAGCATATTTCTCACTCCTTTTTGAGGTAGTTCTTTCACGTACAGTATACATTATTTTACATTTTTTTCAAGTACTTTAAGTGATTTTTTAAGGATTTTTGATTGTTTTTTTGATTTTCTTTTTTTAGTTAGTTTATGCATGGGATTTGTCACTTTTCTTGAAAGAAAAGTGACAAAAAGAACATTATTTTGGCTACGCCGTTTGGGAATTTTTTAATTATATATCTGATATTGTTCTGAATATTGGCTTCCCATCGTGGGAAGCTGTCGGCAGAATAGAAACGTGTCGTTCTTTTAAGCCGAGTTTAACACACGAACAAAGATTTATTAAGCGATAAGTACTACTTCAACCGCGATATGAAGTATATAAAAGAGATTTTTTAGGGATGTACCTTTAGTAGATAATAGCTTGTACACACAAGCTATAAATCTGATTTCACAATCCAAATAAAAAAGCAAAAACACCATTATGTAAAATCAACATTCACATATGGTGTTTTTAGTCTGTTGAAAAAGTATGTTTTATCTCACATTTCCTGCGCTTTGTGAAGCATAAGTAGTTTCGCCGTCTGCGGACGACGACCAAAGACGCTGTCATTGGAAATTGCAAGCGTTTAAAAAGGCTTGACCTAAACTTTTATAATGGTTTTGCTAATTAAAATTTGTTGAACAGTTATCAACCAAATTTTTGTGATAGTTCATCATAGCGATATTCTTTTATTGCTATTTCTATGCAATTCTTTCTTCAATGCATATGTTTTAGCAGGAAAAAAGAAGAAATCTAAAAATTTCACTTTCTTTGCAATTACCGCCGCTAATACCGAAAATGCTAATCCACAAGCAGTTCCCAAAATGACGTGAATCCACCACTGGGCTATATTCAAACGAAGCAAGATTATTCTTATTCCTGCAGTAAATATTGTATGTAATAAATATATTTGAAATGAATACTTATTTACGAAATTGAGAAAACCAGCTACAGGCTTATAGTTTTGGACCCTAGAAATAAACATAATACTTGAATATATTCCAAACAGTATCATTATTTCCTTTATGAATGGAGCTTCTATTTTGTTTAGTATAACAAAAACGACACCTGTTACTATATGCATTAACACAACTAACCATTTAGCCCAGCCAGGGAGTTTAGTGAGGCTTTTGAAATCTACAAATGTGCCGATTCCAAAAGCAAGAGCCGAATAAAATACCACATCCATACTTCCAAGCGGAATACCAAAAATCGGAGCTATATAGCCTATTAAAACAACTATAAGCGTAATTTGCCAATTTTTTAATATCCCAGATAATACAGTCCAAATACAAAACAAAAAGAACAATGCGTACAAAAACCAATATTGAGCAACAGGAGTTTTCCATACATAAAGAATATCCGAAACCGCAAAGCCGGTATTTGATTCTCCAACTAAACTGTTTATCAATATATAAACAACTGAAAAAACTATATATGGAATACCAAGAGTGTAAAGCTTATGAAGTATAAATTTCCATTTGCTTTGTTTGCTTTTCCACTCTCCGGTAACCTTATACACAACACCACTCAAAAATAGAAAAAGTGCAACATGAAAAGACCATATAAACTTTTCCATTCCCCAAAAAAACTCATGGATATCTATACCTGCAAGTCTTATTCCCATAATAACATGACCGAACAAAACCAAAAAACAGGCATATCCTTTCAGTCTGTCAACAAG
>JAZRKT010000074.1:0-2922 GCA_045646465.1 Eubacteriales bacterium
AAATCCGCCTTCAGGATGTTGGCTTTATCTACACATAATGTGCCGACTACTCCCTTAACTTGAAAACAGTCTACCATAATTTTCCGGCATTGTCAAGAAAATTCCAATTGCTAAAGAAAGAAAAAGCATAACCGCGCCGAAAAGAAAAATAAAAAACGGCTAAAACATTGGTTTTAGCCGTTTTTATGTTGGCGCGCTTTGAGGGACTCGAACCCCCGACCTACTGCTTAGAAGGCAGTTGCTCTATCCAGCTGAGCTAAAGGCACAGATATTGGAGCGGGTGAAGGGAATCGAACCCTCGCTGCCAGCTTGGAAGGCTGGAGTTCTACCATTGAACAACACCCGCAGGTTAAATTTTCTTCCGCAAAACGTCGCAAAAACTGCTCCTGCCCTGCGGACTTAGATATGATAACATAAAAAAAATGTTTTGTCAAGACTTTTTTTGCTTTTTTTCATATTTTCCGACTGTTTTAACAAAAACACTTGCAATGGGCTTCTCGCTATGTTATAATGTAACCAAACGGCCGTCTTTAAAGGAGGTAGAAAAGGTATGCCTCAGGCTAATTTTACCGCGGGAATTATGAAATATAGCGACATAAAGCCGTTGTTTGCAGGGATGTCACAATGTAAAAGCAACCACTCATATGGTCCTGCCATAAGGCACCATTGCATAATTCATTATTGCATAAGCGGAAAAGGCATATTCCGTAATTCGGAGGGAACACACGATATTACTCCCGGTAAGGCGTTTATCATAAATCCTGACGAGGTCACCTTCTACAAGGCGGACGAAAAAGAGCCGTGGAACTATTGCTGGATTGCCTTTTCTGGCAACATCTGCGATGTTATAAAGGATAAGGGCGGAGTGTTTGAGGTATGCGACAAAAGTGTTTTTGACGACATTCAGAATCTTGTTTTGCAAAATGTGTGTCTTCCCGAAAAGTATCTTATCTGCCTTGTTCGGCTTTTTGAAGAGCTTATTCCTGCATCTCCCGACAGTGTGCCGGGTTATGCATTGCGTGCCAAGGATTACATAAAGCTTCACTATATGGATGACCTAAGCGTTGAGCAGATAGCAGAGTCCTTCAATATTGACAGAAGATACCTTCTAAGACTTTTCAAGCGCGAATTCGGCATTACCATTGTCAATTATATTATACGCACACGTTTTGAGGCTGCGTACGACCTGCTCCGTCAGGGATATCCCGTAAACAAGACCGCTGTAATGTGCGGATACAGCGATGCCTACAACTTCTCGAAGATGTTCAAGAAGTACCACAACATCTCTCCCAGCGAGGTTCGGCAATATGCTGATTCCGTCTACTCATCAGATGCTTAGAATTAGGAAAGCAAATTTCAGTCCTCTTCAGATGACTGTTTTTTAGCTGATTGTTGAAACTTTGTTAAAAACATACAAAAAAAACAGAAAAATTTGTGCAAATACATTATAGACTTATTGCCGTTTACGTGTTATAATATGTTGTGTTGTTGAATGATGTTGATTTTTGTTAAGGTTATTGACATTAAAAACAACATAAAACAACATTTTGTTTTGGAAAAACCAAAGATGAAACAACATTTTGGACAGAATTGCAAAAAAAGAATGCAAGGCTGTCCGACTTGTGCGTTAATACAAAAGAACGTCACAGATATCAGATGAGGTTATAAAACAAGTTCACATATAAGATAGGAGAAAAAGATTATGCTGGACGAGAGATACATAAGCGAAATCGTAGCAAGCGTAGTAAAGAACACTATGGGAAAGCCCAACAAGCAAAAAGGTGTATTTCCCACAATGACAGAAGCTCTTGTAGCGGTGGAGAAGGCTTATAAGCAGTACAGAAGTTATTCTGTTGAGCAGAGAGAAAAAATGATTGCCAAGATAAGAGAGCTTACCCTTGCGGAAGCTGAAAATATGGCAGTGCTCGGCGTTGAAGAAACAGGTATGGGCAGGGTGTCCGACAAGATTATCAAGCATCAGCTTGTTGCAAACAAGACTCCCGGCACCGAAGACCTTCATCCCACGGCAATTTCGGGCGATGACGGACTTACACTTATTGAAATGGCCCCCTACGGGGTTATCGGTTCAATTACACCTTCAACAAACCCCAGCGAGACAGTTATCTGTAATTCAATCGGTATGATTGCAGGCGGTAATGCGGTTGTATTCAATCCTCATCCCAATGCCTGCAGAACTGCAAACTACGCAGTTGACCTTGTAAACAGAGCAATCTTAGAAGCAGGCGGTCCTGAAAATCTTGTTGTTACGGTAGAAAAGCCCACAAAGGAAAGCTCCGATGAAATGATGGCAGCGCCCTGCGTTAAAATGCTTGTTGCAACAGGCGGCCCCGGCGTTGTTAAGGCTCTTCTTTCGTCAGGCAAGAAGGCAATTGGTGCAGGTGCAGGTAATCCTCCCGTAATCGTTGACGATACTGCTGACATCGAAAAGGCGGCAAAGGACATCGTTGCAGGTGCTTCCTTTGACAACAATCTTCCGTGTATTGCAGAAAAGGAATGCTTTGCATTTGACAACATTGCAGACAAGCTTATTGACAATATGCAGAAGAACGGTGCTTATCTTATCAAGGGAGAGCAGATTGACAAGCTAGTTGCAACCTGCCTTGTTGAAAAGAACGGCAAGTACTGCATCAATAAGGACTGGGTCGGCAAGGATGCTTCTAAGTTCCTTAAGGCTCTCGGTATTGAATCGGATGCAAGACTTGTTATTGCTGAAGTTCCCGAAAACCATCCCTTTGTATATGTTGAAATGATGATGCCTGTTCTTGGTATCGTCAGAGTAAAGAATATCGACGAAGCTATCGAAATGGCTTGCAAGGCTGAACACGGTAACAGACATTCGGCTCATATCCATTCCAAGAATGTTGACCACCTCACACGCTTCGCAAGAGCTGTTGAAACAAC
>JAZRKT010000075.1:0-6014 GCA_045646465.1 Eubacteriales bacterium
GAATGTGACGCTTTGCAGCGATAACGCCTTCTGAAATTTCAACTTCGCCGCAAGGACCAACCAACTTACAAGCGCCGCTTCCTGCGATGTCTCCTGATTCTCTGATGGGAGCATTAACGCCGATGCTTCTTGCATCTGTAAGAGAAATTTCAACCTGTGTTGCAGGTCTTGCAGGGCCGAGAATGCTTACGCCTGCCAGTTCCTTCTTGGAACCTACTACAGTTACTCTTTCTTCGCAAGCAAACTGACCGGGCTGTGACAAATCCTTCTTATGTGTAAGTTCGTGTCCCTTACCGAAAAGAATTTCGATGTGCTCAGCTGTGAGATGTACGTGTCTTGCTGATGTTTCAACTAAAACCTGTGCCATTTTTCTGACTCCTTTAATATATGTATTTATTTTTTTATTATTCTACTGGGTATGCAATGGTTGTCATAAGTGCCATTTCAACAGCACTTGTATCAAGTCTTGAATACTGCACAACAAGCTCTGTGTTGGACTCGGCAAGAATTGCATAAGGTACGTCACGGACGATTTTTTCGCCATGTTTTGATACTATTTTATCAAGTCTTATATGGTGTGTTCTGCCCGCCTTACACTGACTTACAAACTCGCCTTCAATCTTATCTCTGTCTTCATAAAAAAGTGTAAGGTTGATTTCTGCATCAACGTCTGTTGTATTGATGACACAGATAGACTCGTGGCTTACATTTTCGTTCTTAGAAACGGAGTTAAGAAAGCAGTCAGGTATGAGCCATGTTTTCTTACCGTAGGTTTTTCCCATTTTTGTCACCTCATCAATTTTTGTTAAAGATTGACATTTTTTCAACAATTTACATTATAGCACGTAATAATCAAAAAATCAAGTATTTTTTTGCTGTTTTAACACATTCATAGCAATCGCACAAAACATCGGTATCTTTTGGTACTTTTTGATGTTTATTTACCGATTTAACCGTTGAAATATAAAAGTTTTCAAGGTAAATTTTGAACATATGAAACTCCTCTTTCAAAGAAAATGGGTTGCAGTATAATGATTTACCGCAACCCAAAATATACAAAATTAGACTATTATTTGCCGCAACAATTCCGTTTCCGTCCATTTTTATGGGATATTAAAATTATCTCTGTTTTCTTTTCTGTTAAAAGTAGTATAATCACCATACAGAAAACCACCGTTATTTTTCCACCGAGCCTTTAGCAAAATAATTCTGACAGAACGCAAAAGTTTCATTTAAACTGTTATTTCTGCTTTCCGAACACACAGTCAACAATTATTTCTGCCACCTTATTTACGGGCTTCTCGCAGCCATCCTTTACCCATTGAAGGCTAATGGCATTTATTCCGTTCAGGTAATACAGCATCACGTATTTTCTGTCCTGTGCGGCGTAATCAAATCTGTCAAGAATAGGGCAGAATATATTTTCAAACAGCCTTTTATACACGCCTTCAAAATTAAAAGCTTTGATGTGAGTTACTGCGGTGCAGAATATTTCGCGGTTTTCCTTGATATAAGTAAGGTACGGAATAAGATACTTTTCATTTATAAAGCATAGCTCATTAACATCACAGCTTGTCAGATTAAGGGCAATTCCCTTCAAATCGGCTGTGAAGTATGACAAAAAGCCTTCCAGCAGATACCTCGTTGTTTCTTCAAGCAAATCACACATATTTTCATAATGAAGATAAAAGGTAGAACGGTTAACATCTGCCTTTTACACAATTCGCTTATTGTTATATAGTCGAACGGCTTGTTTTTGAGCAGTGAAATCAATGCAAGGTTCATTTTCTTTGCAGTATTGAAATATTTGCTTTCCGACTTATTCATCTCTGACTCCCTCGAATTTTTCTGTATTTACTGCTCGCTTTTCTGACGGGCAAGTTCAACAATTTCGTAGGCATACTTTGCTTTATCTTTTTCAAGAATTCTTTTGTAAACGGGATAATTGACACCGCAGCCTACAAAGCCCAACACACCGATTACTATTCCTGAAATCATCTCCACATATCCGCTTCCGATAACCTGCATTGCAAGGCACATTCCCGTACCTGCTATCAGAGACGACACAATCCCGAAGGAATATGCAAAAACCGTCGCAGGAAGCTTCGCCTTATTATCAAGCTTCTTTAGTGCCACTATTTTTGAATTTTCCTTTGGAGCATATTCCTTTGCTATTGCTTCTGCTATAATTTTGTCTGTGTTCATTTCAAGAACCTCCTAATTTATTTTACAGCTTAATTATAAACAAATCCAGGCATAAAATGAACAACAACTATTTAAGCCATTGTTGAATTCTAAAAATATATACCGGCGGCATAATACAAGAACACCGCCGGCAAAAACCGACGGTGTATGTAATCAGGATTAAATTACTGCTGTACAGGATTCTGAGGCTGTACGGGAGCCTGAGGCTGTGCAGGTGCCTGATACTGAGGCTGTGCAGGCTGCTGGGGTGCCTGATACTGGGGCTGCACGGGCTGCTGATACTGAGGCTGTACAGGCTGCTGATACTGTGGCTGTACGGGAACCTTCTTTACGGGCTTAGGAAGCTTAAAGAAAGCAGCCTTATAAAGTCCCTTGAATATGGGAAGGAATACGAAGCAAACAATTGTAAATACAAATGAAATGATGCCGAAAATTCCGCCAATAAAGGGAATACGTCCTGTTACGCCTGCAAGTGCGCCGAGAATAACGCCTGCAAAGAATACTGCAGCATTGCAAACAAGGTCAGCAAGCCACATATGAAGCACCTTGCCGCTTGTCATCTTCATGGAAATACGAAGAGCCTCTGTAGCATTTACTTCGGGCTGGGTCATAAGGATATAAGGAACAAATTCATAGGAATAAGACTTATAAACCATAAATACAACTGAAGCAAGAAGACAAACAACTGTTATAAAAATCGAAAGCGCCGCGCCCATTCCAAAGGGAAGCCAGCCAAAGAGCATACTAAATACAACACCTACTACAATTGAAGCCGCAACGCCTGCTATGACCCAGATTACGGACCAGAGCTTACGCCAAGCCATACCGCCTGCAACTTTGAAGAATTTTTTTGTTCCTTCAAAAAGCTGGTCGGAATAAACCTGCTTACCTTCAAGTCCATCGAGGTAAACCTTAGCCATACCTGCGGTAATTACGAATGAAAATGCTGTTCCGATAATGCCTACGGGTAATGTCACAAGTGTTGCAATTGCACAAATCAATGTGCTGAGAAGCGAAAGACCCAGAAGTCTTAAAGGTTTCTTGGCAAGTACTTTAAATGCCTGTGTGTACGCTTTGATAAACATAAACAAAACTCCTTAACAAATATTAGCTGTACGCTTACCATTATATTAACACACGATAACAAAAATGTCAACCGATTTCAGTTATTTTACGACAAAATCCGACAATTATTTATGATATTTTTCGCCTGCATTGATGGTAAAGGCTCTGTAAATCTGCTCGCACAGCATAACTCCGAAAAGCCCGTGGGCAAAGGTCATGGGCGAAAATGACAGGCGCAAATCACACGCAGACTTTACATTATCCGAAAGTCCGTGGGATGAGCCCACAACAAATACTATTTCGCTTTTTCCCATATTTGCTGCCTTTTCAAAAACAGAGGCGAACTGCTCGCTTGACATCGTTTTTCCTTCAACGCACATTGCTATTTTATATGCGCTTTTTAAAAGGTACGGCAAAACGCTTTTTGCTTCCTTGTCAAGTGCAGTATTTATTTCATTTTTGGTAGGATTATCGGGCAGGTTTTCGGGTTTTAAAACCTTTTCGTTAAATTTTGCGTATTTCCCGATACGCTTTATATACTCATCCATACCCTTTCTGAAATACTCGTCCTTTTGCTGTCCGAAATATACGTATGTTATGTTAAGCATTTTTCTCCTTTCGCCGTCTTTTCTTTCAAGATAGTTCAATCTTTACATTTCGTGCTATTGACTTTTATTCAAAACGGTGGTAAACTAAAAATGATAATAAGGGAAGTTTGGGTTTATTTTCAGTTTTTTACATTATAACACAGAAATTTACTTATTGCAACATTCCTTATTCAAAAAGTAATTTATTGCCAAAAACGGCAGAAAGGGATATAAAAATGAAAGCAGTATGCTTCGGCGAAATTATGTTAAGACTTACACCCAACCTTTATGACAGATTTGTTCAGACCGAAAAGTTCTGTGCGAGCTTCGGCGGCGGCGAAGCCAATGTTTCCGTTTCTCTCCAGAACTACGGCATTGACTCTTCCTTCGTAACAAAGCTTCCCACTCACGAAATCGGTCAGATGGCAGTTAACAGCCTTCGCAAGTTCGGTGTTGACACAGGCGACATTGCAAGAGGCGGCGAAAGAGTTGGTATTTACTTTCTTGAAAAGGGTGCCTCTGTAAGAGGCTCAAAGGTTGTTTATGATAGAGCTCACTCCTCCATTGCAACAGCAACAAAGGAAGACTTTGACTGGAATGAAATCCTTGACGGAGCAGACTGGTTCCATTTTACAGGCATTACACCTGCTCTCGGCGACAACGTAGCTGAAATTACACTTGAAGCTGTTAGGGCTGCAAAGGAAAAGGGCATCACCGTTTCCTGCGACCTCAACTACAGAAAGAAGCTGTGGAGCAAGGAAAAGGCAAGAGAAGTTATGGCTACTCTTATGCCCTACGTTGACGTATGCATCGCCAACGAAGAAGACGCAGACGACGTATTCGGCATCAAGGCTGAGGGCACAGACGTTAACGCAGGCAAACTCAACCACGAAGGCTACAAGAGCGTTGCAAAGCAGCTTGCTGACCGTTTCGGCTTCAAGTATGTTGCAATAACTCTTCGCGAAAGCATTTCCGCCAACGACAACAACTGGGGTGCTATGCTCTACGATGGAAGCGAGTACTTCTTCTCCAACAAGTATAGCTTGCACATCGTTGACAGAGTAGGCGGCGGCGACTCCTTCGGTGCAGGACTTATTTATTCAATGCTTACAGGCAAGTCCAGCCAGGATATTATTGAATTTGCAGTTGCTGCATCTGCTCTCAAGCACACCATCGAAGGCGATATGAATCTTGTTTCCGTCGGTGAGGTTGAGGCTCTCGTTAAAAACGGTGGCAGCGGCAGAGTACAGAGATAAATTAAATCTGCTTAAATTTTCACGGCAAATCAAAAGGGTCTGTAGCAAAACTATTGTTACAGACCCTATATTTGTATGTAATCTACAAATCTCTTACAGGTCGATGCCCACATCGGCCCGTTATTTTTTGTGCAAAACGCAAATTTACCACTGGCATTTTGAATACAAAAGCTCTGCCCTATCATATCGACAAACCTCAGCGTTCTTTCAACCGTCTGTTCAAGGTTAAAGCCGTGTTTATCATAGTTGTTTTCGTTGCCTATCTGCCAATAGTTTATATTGTAAGGCTCTTTATCGCCGCGTGTGATTGAGAGAGCGTTGTCGGGGTTATTACATTAATCAATTCATTATGCCACAAAGCTTTTCATCAATAGCCGTTGCCGCATTTTTTCCTGCACCCATAGCAAGAATAACAGTTGCTGCACCCGTTACCGCATCGCCACCTGCATAAACTCCTTCACGGCTGGTAAGTCCCGTTTGCTCATCGGCAATAATTCCTCCCCAGTCGTGTGTGTCAAGTCCCGATGTTGTTGACTTGATAAGAGGATTGGGCGATGTGCCGATTGCCATAATTACGCAGTCCACTTCAATTACATATTCGCTATCGGGAACAACCACAGGTCTTCTTCTGCCCTTTTCGTCGGGCTCACCGAGAGTCATTTTTACGCACTTGATGCCTGTAACAAAGCCGTTTTTGGGGTCTTTTCTTTCGTCGGCATTATAATAGCCGAGAATTTCCACGGGATTATTAAGAAGACGGAATTCTATTCCTTCTTCAATTGCGTGCTCAACCTCCTCGTGTCTTGCAGGCAATTCCTCCATGGAACGGCGGTACACGATATAAACCTCGTCTGCACCAAGACGCATTGCACATCTTGCCGCATCCATTGCAACATTTCCG
>JAZRKT010000076.1:0-1776 GCA_045646465.1 Eubacteriales bacterium
TCTTCCTAAGACCGCTTGGCCTCCGACTTCTTGGTCTTTGCTCGGCAGCGGGTGATCAGTGTCCGAGAGATATGATCCGTTGGGTACAGCCGGAAAGCTATATTGACGACCCGAACATTAAACGGGATGTCGTTATAGAAAGAAATGCAGACCCCTCTATGTTCGACGTTTCGGGATTAAAGCTGGTTGGCAGAAGAATCTCCAGTGAGATCATTGCAGTACACGAAGAATTAAACAGCGAGTACAAGGACGAGGCTGAGCTTATCCATCAAACACCGAAGGTTGTCTTGCCCCTTAGAAGAGTAACAAAATCGGATTATAAAAACGCTGTAGAGATGATTGATAAGTTCATCGAAAAGAATAGCGGAAGAACGATCAACTTTGACGATAATGCTGCGATGCATGTTTACTCAGGAATCATAGCAAGATATGAACTGCAAAAAAAGGTGGATGTATTCCCGATAGAAGTTCACATTGTAAGATTTGGAGATATAGCGATCGCTACAAATCCGTTTGAGCTTTTCCTTGATTACGGCAATCAGATCAGGGCAAGAAGCAAAGCAAAGCAGACCTTCCTGATTCAGCTTGCGTGTGGTTCAAACGGATACTTACCGACGGAAAAAGCCGAAAAGGGCGGACATTATTCTGCATACGTTTCCAGCGGATATACGGGACATGAGGGCGGCGAATTGCTTGTTCGTGAAACGCTTGACGAAATAAATAAAATGTTTTAATAGTAGGTGAAGAAAAATGAAAATAGCATTTGCGGGATTTGGTGAAGTAAATACACCGATAGAAATAATAGAAAGAAAATGTAAAGCAGCACTTGATGACTTGAAAAAAAGCGGTGCTGAAGTGTATCCTTGCTACCCTATAACCGACGACTACGAAGAGAAGGACGTGAACAAAGCCTTAGACTACTTTACAGGTAAGGATTTTGACTGTATGGTAGTGTGTATCGCAGGTTGGATACCTACTCACGCAGTAGTAAAGGTAACCGAAAAGTTCCGCCATATCCCTATGGTATTGTGGGGGCTTTGCGGGTGGATGGAAGATGGTAGAATTGTCACTACTGCCGACCAAGCAGGAACAACTGCTTTAAGAAAGACGTTTAAGGATTTAGGGTATAAGTTCTCATACGTTTACGATATAATAGGACAAGCGTCAAAAGTTGACAAGGTGTTGTCTTTCTGTAAAGCTGCAGCTGCGTTTAGCGCTATGAGATACGCTAAAATCGGACACATGGGCTTTAGAGATATGCACCTTTACGGAACACTGTTTGAAGGTAGTTCTCTTAAGAGAGAAATCGGCGCAGAAATCGAATGCTTTGAAATGTTAGAAGTTGTTCAACGCGCAGACAAAAAGACTGATGGAGAAATAGATGCTGTTGTTGATGAAACGGTTTCTGCTTGGAAATTCTTGAAAAAGGCAGACGAAAAGGTAGTGCGCTGTGGCGTAAAATACTATCTTGCGCTTAAGGATATCGTTAAGGAAAGAAATTATAAGGCAGTATCGCTTAAAGATGTTGACGGTATGAAAAAGTTGCTCGGTTTCCCGCCTGCAATGGTATTTATGCTGCTTGCTGACCGTGACGGTATTTGCACGATTCCCGAAAACGACTGCTTAGGTAACGTTACTCAGGTTATCATAAAAGAGCTTACCGGACAAATCGGAGCATACCTTGAGTTTTACGAGTTCTTTGAAGACGGAGTGCTTGCAGGAGTGCCCGATTACGTCCCCAAAGAGATTGTAGACGGCGAGGTTACAGTAAGTCCT
>JAZRKT010000077.1:0-1872 GCA_045646465.1 Eubacteriales bacterium
GAACAGGCAAAAGCAAATCATAAGCAAAAGCTTAAATTGCTTGCGTATGCCGAAAAGCATCAAAAAGCTGTACAGCGCACCCATCAGTATTGAAAAGTGCATACCCGATACACACAGAATGTGTATAATACCGCTTTTTGTAAAGATGTCCTTTGTGCTTTTTCCGAGAAAGCCTTTGTCGCCTGAAATCATTGAGTAGGCAATGTCGCCTGTTTCCGGCGGAAGAAAGCGATATATTACTTTTTCGGCATAGGCACGTATTTTGCCCGTAAATGAAAGCTTGTGCTGTGCGTGAGATGAAAGGATTCCGACCGAGTCAAAAACGGTAAAAAGCCTTTTGCTTCGAAGGTAGGAAACATTGTCAAAGCTTTCGGACTCATTGTTTACGGGATATTGGGGTGTACCCTTAAAAACAACGGTGTCGCCGTCATCGAGTTTTTCGCCTGAATAGTAGGCTATACGGCATTTGTAAGGGTGTTCCGGCATATTACCGTTAATGCGTGTAATGACAATATCAGCCTGAGAATAGGAGTTGTAATTTTTTGATAATAGAATTTCACCCTCAAAAACAGTATCGGGATGAGAATTGTACTTTGCGATAAATTCAAGCGCCTGTTTTTCATTTGCACAAAAGCCGAAAACCGTATTAAGACAGCAAAGAAAGCTTGTAATAACAAGAAATAACGCACCGACCTTGCCGCTTGTGAAAAGCGTGAAAAGTGCAAGAATTGATATTAATGTAAAGCAGACAATTGCTGTAACAGTATTGGAAAAAGCACCACACACAATTGTGTAAACGCATAAAACACAGCATAGCCCTGCAGGAAAAACGGGACGGAAAACACTTTTCATCAGCTGTAGCTTCTTTGGAAATCTGTAAGTACCATTACATTTTCTGCGCAGATAGTTGAAGAATCAGGCACGACAACAGCACTTTTTGTCTGGCTTCCCATATCGTTGACAAAGCCTTCAACGGTTCCGACTTTGAGGTCTCTTGGGTATATTTCGCCAAGCCCGCTGGTAAGAATTGTGTCACCTTTTTTTATTGTTGTGTTGTCTGCAAGACCTGAAATGAGGCACCTTCCGTCGGCAAAGGTACGCATCGAGCCTGAAAGCAGACCTGTTTCACCGCTTTGCTCAGAATATACGCCAACATAAGTGTCATAGGATAAAACCGAAATACATCTTGCCGAATTGACATCTACCGAATATACCACACCCACAAGTGCTCCTGTTGATGTGATAACGGGCATATTTTCCTTTATGCCGTGAAATGAGCCTTTGTTAACGGTAAAGGAAGAAATGTAGTTTGAATTGGAACGGGAAACGATTTTTGCATCTGTCAGAGAATAATCGTGGTTTTCCTTTTTAAGTCCAAGAAATCTTCGAAGAACATCGTTTTCGTCGTCAATCTCGTGAAGACGGTTGTTTTCTTTTTCAAGACGGAGATTTTCTTGGGTAAGCCTTTCGTTTTCTTCAAGCAGCCTGTCAACATCTGAAAAATACTGCCTGCCAGAAGCTATTGCAGAGCAAGCATATCTTGTCGCTGACTGCAAGGGTGTTGTTACAAAGGATAAAGCCTTTGACAGCAGACTGCTTGTACCTGACATATGCGAAAAAAAGCATATAGCCGAAAGTACGGCGGCAAGAGCAAACATATAAGGTATAAATAAACTCTTTTTTCTGTGAGGAATTTTCATAAAATAAATCTCCTTTGTTACCTTAAAGGGGAAATTTTGAAAAACGCATTTACTTTTTGCCTTTTTTATATTATAATATATATATTAGATATTTTCAATAAAAAAATGTAAATAACGGAGAAGCTATGAATAAACCATACATTCTTTCGCCTGCAGGTTCGTACGATGCACT
>JAZRKT010000078.1:0-15331 GCA_045646465.1 Eubacteriales bacterium
CCTTGATGCACCGTCACGCGAGGTTCTTGAACAGGCTCTTGTACAGTACGATGGCACTGTGTTATGCGTATCCCATGACCGATATTTTGTAAAAAAACTCGCTGACCGCATCTTTGAAATGAGAACCGACGGAACCTTTGATTTTAAGGGAGATTACGAAACCTTCTGCGAATATAAGGCGAAAAGTGCAGCAGGGCAGGGAAGCGAGGACGGTGCCGTAAAGCAGGTAACCGACAATCAGTCGGACTACGAAAAGAACAAGGAGCTGCGCAATAAAAAGAAAAATGCCGAGCGCAAGCTTGCCGAAACCGAAAAGGCAATTGCCGAGACGGAAAAGGCTGTTGAAGACAATCTCAGACTTCAGGAGGAGCATTCCTCTGACTATCAGAAGGTCGCCGAGCTGTTTGCCCAGGCACAGACGCTTACCGATAAGCTTGAAAAGCTGTACGAAACGTGGGAAGAGATTCAGCTGTTACTTGATGAATAATTAACGTAAAATCGCGCAAAGCGATAAATATAAGCGAAATAACAAAAATGTGCAAAATTATACAGGTGTAGAAAATTACACCTGTTTTTTGTGCAACATTCACAAAACAAAAGGCGAAAACAAAACAAAAAGTCAATAAAAAATTAACTTTTTTGCAGGAATTACTTGGGATAAATAATTGTCAGTAAAAAATGGTGTGAAAATAGAATTTATAAGTTTATTTATCGTTAACCTGTACAATGCGTTGAAATCGACGGAAAACGGCGTAAAAACGCAGAAAAACGCGGCGGAGTTGTGCTGGTTTAATTATCATAAGTAAACTGAATGTGAAAAATATATGTAATATTACCATATGTAAATAATTTATTAACTGTGCGGGGCGTTGAAAATAATATGTAAAATTTTGTTCTTCCGAGACAATCAGGCACATCTTGTCGTACCGAAACGGACTATTGACAAAGCTTTGACGTATTGATATACTATTCTTACGTAATTAGGCACTTTTTACCCTTTTTTAGGTGTTGTTTATGTGACGGCATTGTGAGAAGGATGTGGGGATGCCTTGTCCCTACCTGCCTGTGTGTAGCCTCATATATAAATATGTATAAAAGCTTAAAGAGAGCCCGGTGTACCCAAGCAATACTCAACAAGAGGAGGAAATTAGCAAATGAAGATTGCAAAACACCACAGCAGACTTGTAGTGCTTGTATTGGTTGCAAGTATGCTCATCCAGCTTATGGCATCCTTTGCGGTATTTGCCGATGAACCTACATCGACAGAAAATGCCGTAATTGATGACTCCAGAACTCTTAACTCGCTGGATGCAATGGAAGACCTCATGGTTTCCACAACCTATGCCGAATATCTTGAGGCGGCGGTAAAGGATGGTATTCCCGATGCGTCCGCAACAATTAAAATCAATGCTGTTGATTTTGTTGATGCACAGTCAATCGGTGAAAAGCCTGAGGATTATGCTGCTGTAGAAATCAGATACGATGAAGAACTTGGTAAGGACGTTCTCTTTACTCCTGACGTGGGCAAGATATCCTATGTGATTGACGTGCCTGAAACAGGAATGTATACCTTGAGCGTAAAGTATTATCCCATAAAGGGTCACGGCTCAAACATAGAACGTATCCTCCTTATAGATAGAGTAGTTCCATTTAAGGAAGCACGTTATCTTACCTTCTCCCGCGTATGGCAGGATAAGAATGACAATGGCTACAACTATGACAACAGAGTTTACAGAGCTGACGAAAAGGCTGCTGTTGAGAATCCTGTTTTCAGAACAGATATCAACGGCAACGAAATGCGTCCCAGCAAGGAAGAAAAGCCGCGCTGGATTGAAACTGAAATCTGTGATTCCGAAACCTTTTTCAATGAACCTTTGAAGTTCTATCTCACCGAAGGCGAACACATCATTTCAATTGAAGCAGCCTGCGAGCCTATGGTTGTTGAATCCTTTACCTTTAAACCCGCTGATAAGGTTGATACATATGATCAGTACCTTGCAAAGTTCCCTGAGGACAAGGTGCCCGAAAGCAATGAAGAAAATACAGTTATGATTCATGCCGAGACACCTTATCAGACAAGCGAGCAGGTTATCTACGCCATGAACGACCGTACAAGCGGTATTACAATTCCCCAGGATCCTGCTGCAGCTCTTCTTAACACCATCGGCGGTAACGGCGGTGACAAGTGGAAGATTGCAGGTCAGTGGATTTCCTATGAATTTGAAATCAAGGAAGAAGGCTGGTATGACATCGTTCCCCGTTTTAAGCAGACGGTGAACCAGGGTCTGTTCTCCTCACGTTCCTTGAAGATTGACGGAGAATATCCCTTTGTTGAAGCAAAAGAGCTTCAGTTTATGTATGCTGATGATTGGCAGGTTGCACCTCTTAGCAATGGTACAACTACCTTCAAATTCTATTTTGAAGAAGGCAGACACACCATTGAATTCAAGGCAGTTCTCGGCGATATGGCTGACGTCCTCAACAGAATTGAAGCAAGCCAGACAAAGCTCAATGACTACTACAGACAGATTCTTATGATTACAGGCTCTGAACCTGATGAATACACCGACTATGAATTTGCAAAGCTTATTCCCGGTGTTCTCAGCGGTATGAGACAGGAAAAGAAAAATCTGGAAACGGTATCAAAAGAGCTTGAAGAGAAAATTGGCTCAAAGGGACAGAATACTGTTATCCTTGACAGAATAGCATTCCTCCTTGGTGAAATGGGTAACGACCAGGATAAGATCGCTTCAAATCTTTCAAACTATAAGAACTATATCGGCTCACTGGGTACATGGCTTCTCAGCACAAAGGCTCAGCCACTTCAGCTTGACTATATCGTAATCCAGCCTACAGGAAGTGCACTTCCCAAGGGAAACGCCAACTTCTTTGAGGCAATGGCTCACGAGTTCGGTTCATTCTTTATGTCCTTCTTCACCGACTATAACTCTCTCGGTGCAAGCGAAAAAGTTGAAAAGGATGATCCCAACAGTATCGAAGTGTGGATTACAACCGGTCGTGACCAGGCGACAATTATGCGTCAGATGGTTGATGACTCCTTTAATGATGATACGGTTTCCGTAAACCTTAAGCTTATTGCAGCAGGCACACTTCTTCCCGCAACCTTGGCAGGCGTTGGCCCTGACGTATCAATGGATGCTGACCCTGTTGGTTTCGGTATTAGAAATGCCGTAATTCCGATTAACTATTTTGAAGGCTTTGACGAAATTAAGCAAACTTGCTTTAACGGAAACGAAGAACTGTTTGTTCCGCTTACGGTGCTTGATCCGGACAGAATAGAGTATGAAACGGATAAGGACAGCAAACCCGTTAAAGACGAAAACGGCAACTTGAAGTATAAGGAAGTAAATGGCGTTGTTAGAGATGGTGTTGTAACGTACGGCTTGCCTTCAACACTTGACTTCCCGATGCTGTTCTATAGAAAAGATATTTTTGTTGACCTTGGTCTTGATGTTCCTGAAACATGGGATGACGTTGAAGGTGTAATCAGAGCACTTTCCGAAAACCAAATGGAAATGGGCTTTACTCAGGCATTGGCACAGATTTATATGTATCAGACAGGTGTTGAATGGTTTAAGTCTGCCGAAGATTATGAACCCGGCTTGAAGGAAGCTATCGCCGATAAAGCGATGAACAGATTAAATAATAGAGAATATATGAGAACTGTAGGTATTGCTACAAACCTTGACAGTAATGGTGCTCTTGATGCATTCCAGCGTATGACCGAGTGGTTCACACTTTACGGCGAACCGGTAACGTTTGACTTTGCAAACCGTTTCAGAACAGGAGAAATGCCTATCGCAATTTCTAACTATACATCATATAACCAGCTTAAAGTATTTGCTCCTGAAATCTCGGGTCTTTGGGAATTTGTACAGCTTCCAGGTGTTAAACGTGAAGACGGAACAATTAACCATGCTTCTCCCACAGTACCTCAAGCTGTTATGATGATGAAGGATGCTGCTGATGATATCAAGGAAGGTCAAGATGTAACCGAGTCCAAAAAGGCTCAAAACTCCTGGAAATATCTCAAGTGGTGGGTAAGCTATGATACACAGACCAGATTCGGTCAGGAACAGGTCGCTATTATGGGTACTGCCGCAAAGTATAATACAGCAAATGTAGAGGCTCTTACAAGCCAGTCATGGACGGCTCAGGAAAAGAAAAATCTTGAGCAACAGTTTAGATCACTCAAGGGAACACCAATGTCCCCCGGTAACTACATCGTTGCAAGATATACAAACTTTGCATTCTACAACGTAGTAGATGACGGTCAGGTTGCTTCCGAGGCAATGCTCGGATATGTTGACGATATTAACCACGAGCTTTCAAGAAAGCGTGACGAGTACGGCTTCCTAACAATGGAAGAATATGAAGAAGAGCTCGCCGCAAAAGGGATAGAGGTTTAAGTCCCCAAACGAAATTATTTAAGGAGTGAAATAAATGTCAGAAAAAGCCGGCACACAGCCTCAGAAGGCGCCGAAGCTCAGAAAAGACATGACCAAATGGGAATGGACACTTCGCGAAATGAAGGTCAATAAAGTGGGATATCTTATGGTAGCTCCCTACTATATCATATTCTTTACCTTTACAATCATCCCTGTATTTGTGTCATTGCTTCTCAGCCTTACACAGTTTAATATGCTTGAAATGCCTATATTTATAGGTGTTGACAACTACATAAGACTTCTTCTTGATGACGATACGTTCCTTCTTGCCTGCAAAAACACTCTTATTTTTGCGACAATGACAGGTCCTGTATCATACCTTCTCAGTCTTATGTTCGCTTGGTTCATCAATGAACTTACACCCAAGATTCGTGCCGTTGTAACACTTATCTTCTATGCCCCCAGTATTTCCGGTCAGGTATACCTTATCTGGCAGACACTGTTCAGCTCTGACCAGTATGGTTGGGTAAACGGTACTCTAATGAAGCTTGGTATCATTAACTCTCCCATTCTTTGGTTCCAGGATACAAACTATATTATGACCCTCGTTATCGTTGTTGCTCTCTGGACAAGTCTCGGTACATCCTTCCTGTCCTTTATCGCAGGTTTCCAGGTTGTTGATAAGTCACTTTACGAAGCAGCAAGCGTTGACGGTGTCAAGAACAGATGGCAGGAGCTCTGGTACGTAACACTCCCTGTTATGAAAAACCAGATGATGTTCGCTGCGATTATGTCTATCACCAGCTCCTTCGGCTTTGGTGCTATCGTTACCGCACTTTGTGGATTCCCCTCCGTTAACTACTGTGCACACACCATTATGCATCACCTTGATGACTACGGCGGACAACGTTGGGAAGTAGGTTACGCTTCTGCAATTGCAACAATCCTGTTTGCAATTATGATTGGCTCTAACCTGCTTGTAAATAAATTACTGTCGAAGGTAGGTAAGTGATATGAAATTGCCAAAGATTAAAAGACGTTCATTTAACCGTTCCGTCGGCGGTGACGTGGGAATTAACGTAATGCTCTTCATTTTCGGTGCATTTATGTTCCTTCCTATGATTTATGCTATATCTCAGTCACTCAAGCCCCTTGATGAACTGTGGATGTTCCCTCCGAGATTCTTAGTTATCAACCCCACACTTAAAAACTTCTCGGAACTCTTCAGATTGATGAGTGAATCGTGGGTTCCTTTCTCAAGATATATCTTTAATACAGCATTCGTTTCCGTGGGCGGAACTTTCGGACACCTGTTCCTTGCTTCCATGGCAGCATATGCTATGACAAAGATTAACTTTCCCGGACGTAAGGGTATGTTCCAGCTTGTTTACTACTCCCTGATGTTCCACTCTACGGTATCCGCACTTTCAAACTTCATTATTATGTCCTTCCTCGGTTGGATTGATACATACTGGTCACTGATTATTCCCGCATTTGGTTATACCCTTGGCTTCTACCTTATGCGTCAGTTTATCGAAACAACAGTGCCCGATTCCGTTCTTGAGTCTGCAAGACTTGACGGTGCAAAGGAAGTTTTAATCTATTGGAAGATAGTAATGCCTATGGTTAAGCCTGCCTGGCTTACACTTATCGTGTACTCCTTCCAGGGTCTTTGGAACAGCGGTACTTCAATTTATATCTATTCAGAACAGCTTAAGACATTTAACTACGCAATCCAGCAGATTCTTGCCGGCGGTATCGTACGAAGCGGTGCAGCAGCAGCTTCAACGGTAATTATGATGCTTGTTCCTATTTCTGTATTCGTTGTTACACAGAGTAACATCATCGAAACAATGGCAAGCTCAGGTATGAAGGACTAATGAGGAGGATGATTATGAAAATGTTAAAAAGAATGTTCCTCCTTGCAGTGTGCATTTTGATGATTTTCAGCACACTTCCAGCAGAGGCAATTATACCTTACGCTACATATACATATGATATTGAAGGAAACTATGTGGAGTCTCCTCACGCATATGTACCATATGAAGTAGTAACTGCAACATCCCTCGGTATGACGGACGCTCTTGCCGATCCTCAGGATATGTGCGTTGGCAGAGTTACATATGTTGATGAAGAGGCTCAGAAAAACTTTGCTTGGGACGGATATGTTTATGTGTCCGACTCCAACAGAGAAGCAGAAAATCCCCGTGTAATCGTCATCAGATACGATGAGTCTGAATGCCGCTTTAAGTATGTAACCGAAATTACTAAGTTTACAAACGAATGGGGCGTACCCGACAGCATTATGGACCCCAAGGGGCTGTATGCGGTGGATGGCGAGCTTTATGTGTGCGACTCGGAAGCTGCAAGAATTCTTGTTTTTGCCGCTTATGATAGAGTTGTAAAGGACGAAGACGGTAACGAGGTTGCTCAGAAGCAGGGTCAGTTTCTCAGAACAATTCCCGAGCCTAAGAGCGAGGTTATCAGCGATAACCATATCTACAGACCTGTCGCTGTTTCCGTAAGTGCTTCCGGCTATGTTTACGTTGTCGGTGCAGAAACTCACCAGGGTATCATCTCAATCAACAGCGACGGCGATTTTGCCGGCTTTATCGGTACTCAGTCACAGTCACTTACCTTCTTTGATATGCTCTGGCGTAAGCTCCAGACCGCTGAACAGAAGAATAAGTCTGTTAAGAACGTATCCCTTTCCTTCAACAATCTGAATATTAACGAAAAGGGCTTCGTTTTCGCAACAACAAGTGCTATTGCCGACAGTGACCTTGAAAAGGCTATCCTGGGAAAGGACACCTCAAGTGACTACTCTCCCGTTAAGATGCTTAACCCTAACGGTCAGGACGTTATGAAGAGAAGCGGCTTGTTCCCACCTTCAGGTGAAATTACATTTAACGCTCAGCCTACTCCCGAATACTCCATCATCGGTCCTTCAAAGATTGTTGATATCGGTCTCGGTCCGGAAGGTACCTGGTCTGTAATTGACCAGAAGCGTCAGAAGGTATTTACCTATGACGAAGACGGTAACCTCCTTTTCGCATTCGGCGATAAGGGAAGCCAGCTTGGTAACATTACATCAGTTGCAGCAATCGACTACGCTTATGACGCAAGAAATGAAGATGATGCAATGAACTATCTTATGATTCTTGATAGCCAGAACGACGCAATTACAGTTTATAAGAGAACTGAATACGGTGATGTTCTTGTTAAGGCACTTCAGAACCAGAGAGATAGAAAGTTCGATATGGCTGAAGCTGACTGGCACGAAATTCTCCAGAGAAATACCAACTTTACCAACTCCTACATCGGCATCGGTAAGAGCCTTGCAAGACAGGGCGAGTATGAAGAAGCTATGGATTACTTCAAGAATGCATACGATACCGTAAACTACTCCGATGCCTGGCAGCAGGTAAGAAAGGTATGGGTAGAAAAGTACGTAATCGTTATTCCCATAGTTGTAGTTGCTTTCTGCATTATCCTTTCAAAGATATTCAAGTATGCAAAGAAGGTTAACGATGCAGGTCTTCAGCTTAAGAAGAAGCGTTCACTTAAGGAAGAGTTTATGTACGGCTTCCACGTAATGTTCCATCCTTTCGATGGTTACTGGGATATTAAGCACGAGTACAGAGCTTCCGTTAAGGGTGCAACTTTAATCCTTGCACTTACAATTGCTACATTTATTTATAATTCAATAGGTCAGAGCTATGTTGTTAACCCCATTCCCTCAAACACAAGCGTTTTGATGATGATGCTCTCAATTTTGCTTCCTGTATTCCTGTGGGTAATTTCAAACTGGTGCTTTACAACACTGTTTGACGGCGAAGGAAGCATCCGTGATATTTATATCGCAACCTGCTATGCTTTGTTCCCGCTTCCTGCATTCTTCGTGCTTACCACTCTTCTTTCCAATATCGTAACCGCTGACGAAGCAAGCCTTCTCTCCCTTGCAATGGGTATTGCATTCTTCTGGGTAGGCTTCCTGCTCTTCTTCGGTATGATGGTAATCCACGACTATTCGCTGTTTAAGAATGTTCTTACAACACTCGCATCCATTGTCGGCATGGCATTTATAATGTTCATCGGCGTGCTCTTCTCAAGTCTCTTAGGAAAGCTTGTCGGATTTGTATATAACATTATTATTGAGCTGTCGTACAGAGTGTAAGATGAAAGGAGTATTGAAAATGAAAATAAAGAATATATTCAGTTACATACTTTCATCTGTTGTAATTGCAACTGTAATGTCAGTAGGCGCCCTTGCAGACGATGTTCAGTCAATTCTTACAAGAGATTATCTTACCGAAAAGTATCTCAATGAAGAAGAAAAGCTTGCAACAATGGGCGTTGTTGATGCTGAAACAGGCGAAAGAAAGCCTAACTTTGAAAATGATGAATATGAGCTGTGGGCTCTTGAAGAAACCGGTGAAGTAGGTATCAGAGTTAAGTCCACAGGACAGATTCTTCTTACAAACCCCTATAACATAGGCGATTCTATGGCAAACGAGGATGTTAAAAAACGTCTTCTTTCCCAGATTATTATCCAGTATAAGGATAATTCAGGCTCAATAGTTAACTTTAACACCTATGCAGATGCCGCACAGAATTCAAGCAGAGAGAACAGCGTTGTTAAAAAGCAGATTGTGGTTAAAAACACAAGAAGCGGTATCAGAGTAGAATATACTCTCGGTAAGGAACAGGCAAAATACGTTGTTCCCCGTCAGATTTCACAGCGCAGCTTTGAAAAGAACATTATCTCTGAGTGGGAAAATAAGTCTACAAGAGAATATGAACAGTTCGTAGCTTACTATGACCTTAAGGACCCCTTTGATCCTAATATCGCACCTAACGTTCTTAACTCAATGCATATTCAGTGGCCTATTACTGAAAAAATGGCTGTTTATGTGCTTGACCCAGGTGTTTCCAACCGTGAGCTTGAACTTCTTGCAGGCTATATTGAAAACAACACCGATTACGATGCTGAGCAGATGGAAGCAGACTACGAAGAAATCAAGTATGTTGATACCTCCGCAGCTCCTGCACTCTTCAGGTTCGCAATTGAATACTCTCTTGACGAATACGGTGTGCAGATTTCCCTTCCTGCAACTAGCATAAAGTACGATACTTCAAACTATCAGCTGCAGTCAGTTAATCTGCTGCCTTACTTCGGTGCAGGTCTTAACAGTAACACAGGCTTTACACTCCTTCCTGACGGTTCCGGTACAATAACAAGATTTGAGGATATCGAAGGTAAGGCGTTTACCCTTACAGGTAAGCTTTACGGTAAGGACTATGCTTACCACTCAATTTCAGGCTTTACTCAGGAAACTATGAGACTTCCTGCATTTGGCATTATTGAAACTGCTCTTTATGTTCCTACTCCTGCTGAAGAAGCAGAAGATGAGGTGGCTGCTGAAGAAGCTGAAGAGGTTGAAGATTACAGAACACGTGGCTTTGTTGCTTACTATACAGAGGGCGACGCAATGGCTGAGTTTACCTCCGACCACGGCGGTACAGTTCATAACTATAGCTCAGTGTATTCTACCTTCTATCCAAGACCTACCGATACTTACGCTCTTACAAGCATTTCCTCAACAGGTGATGCGCAGTACAGTATCAACAGCGACAGAAGATACACAGGTAACTATACTATGAGAGTCTTCCCCATAAGCGGCGAAGGCAAGGATTATACCGATATGGCTAAGGAAATAAGAGATTACCTTGAAGCTACAGGTACTCTTACAAAGCTTGACCCCGAAAAGGATAACAGCAAAGATGTTTCCCTTTATATCGAAAACTTCGGTACAATCAAGACTCAGGAAAAGGTTATAGGCTTCCCTGTAAAGCTTCAGACAGCTCTTACAACCTTTGACCAGACAAAGGAAATGATTACCGACCTGAAGGATAACGGCGTAGGCAATCTCAATGTTAAGCTTACAGGCTGGTATAACGGCGGTATGGAGCATACAGCTCCCGCAAAGCTCAGCGTTCCTTCCTCAATCGGCGGAAAGAATGGACTTAAGGAGCTTGTAGCTTTCGCTAACGAAAACGGCGTTACCGTATATCCCGACCTTGACTTTACATATGTTGCAAAGTTCGGAACCTTTGACGGTATGTCAACAAAGAACGACACCGCCAAGACAATGGACGGAAGAAGCGCCGTACACAGAGTTTACAATGCTCTTTATCAGGGCTTTGAGCCTGACGAAAAGGCAATAATCAATCCCGAAGCAATGAGAGAATTCTACAAAAAGATTTCCAAAAAGTTTGTAGACTTTGGAACGGGTGCAATCTCACTTGCAACGTTAGGAAGTGACCTTAACTCGGACTTTAATGGTGAATATGCTCTAAACAGAGACGAAACTATGAAGATGGTTGATAAGTTCCTCAGCGAGGTTTCCGAAGATAATGATAAGATTATGGTTGACTGCGGTAACTCTTATGTTCTTAAGTACGCAGACCATATCCTTAATGTGCCCCTTGACAGCAGTATGAATATCAATACCAGCCAGTCTGTTCCCTTTATGGGTATGGTGCTTCACGGCTATACAGAATTTGCAGGTCCTGCCATTAACCTTGACGGTGACTATGACTATAGCCTTCTTAAGGCAATGGAAAACGGTGCAAATCTGTACTACATCGTATCCAAGGATAATACTGAAGAGCTTAAGGTATTTCCTGAATTCTCAAAGTATTACGCTATCGGATATGATAACTGGAAGCCTGACATAATTGAAACCTATGCAAAGTTCAATGAGGCTATGAAGACTGTTAAGTATGCGACAATTTCCGAGCACGAATATCTTGCTACAAGAATTGTTCGTGTTGCTTACGACAACGGTGTTGAGTTTATTCTTAACTATAATACCCACGAAGCTGTGCTTGAAGACGGTACTACCGTTGATGCAATGAGCTTCGCGGTAAGATAAGGAAAGGGGTGTTATTTGATGAATAAGGCAGCAACAACAGTTAATACAAAGCCGGTAAAAAAGAGAAAAGTAGCTTCCCTTGACGCAAAGAAAGCAAGAGGCGGTTGGTACTTCGTACTGCCCTTTGTAATCGGATTTTTAGTAATTTATTTGCCTATGCTGATAAGCTCATTTGAGTTTTCTTTTAGCGAAATTAAGGTTGATAGACAAGTAGGTTACACACTTACTCACGTAGGACTTGAGAACTATCAGGAAGCATTGTTCTCAGATGCAGGCTTCGTAAGAACACTTACAGAAAGTATCAAGCAGCTTGTATTTGACGTACCTGCAATCGTAATCTTTTCGCTGTTTATGGCGATTGTCCTCAATCAGAAGATGATTGGACGTGCGGTATTCAGAGCAATCTTCTTTATCCCAGTTATTCTCACAACAGGTCTTATTGACCAGATTGATCAGAGTAATATGGCAATGCAGTATATGGGCAGCGGCGGTATTGATACCGGTGTGGGCTCAGGCTCAGGCGACCTTGTCAATGCAATGGATATTACAAACCTTCTCGGTAATATGGCAATTGGTACAGAGCTTGTTGATTACGTTGTATCCATAGTAAACGATATTTACAATATTGTTAACCGTTCAGGTGTACAGATGCTGATATTCCTTTCAGGACTTCAGTCTATTTCACCTTCTATCTATGAGTCTTGTAAAATGGACGGCGCTTCCGGCTGGGAAACTTTCTGGAAGATAACCTTCCCCATGATTAGCCCCATGATTCTTGTTAATGCGGTTTACACGGTTATCGACTCATTCACCTCTAAATCAAACGCAGTTATGAGATACATCAATAACGTGTACAATACGGGAACGGTACGCCCCCGAGAATTGAGTAGTGCTATGTCCTGGATTTACTTTATGCTTGTACTTTTACTCATAGGACTTGTGGCATTTATAGCTTCGGCGTTTGTATTCTATCAGAGAAGAGACTAAGGAAAGGAGGATGAATTATGAATAATACACCAACAAAAGTAACCAAGCTTTCCAAAAAGGAAATGAAAATTGACTTTGAAGGAAAAATGGGCTTCTGGCAGAGATTAAAGCTTAAGGTATTGTCTCCTGCCTTTATCGGTAAAGTAATATATGCAATATTCAGAACAGTATTGCTTGTAGGTATTTCTTACATTATTCTTTATCCCTTCCTTACCAAGATTCTTGCTTCGTTTATGAGCCACACAGACTTTGTTGATACAACAGTTAAGCTCATCCCCAAGAATCCTACTCTTGACCAGTGGAAGTTTATTATACTTGAAAACAAGTATTTCCTTGCACTGTTCAACACAGCAAGACTTTCGGTTGTCTGTGCATTCTTCCAGACACTTATGTGTGCCATCATCGGCTACGGATTTGCAAAGTTTAAGTTCAAGGGCAGAACAGTTCTTTTCCTTTGCGTAGTTATTACAATGCTTATCCCTCACGATACACTTCTTCTTGCTATGTTTATGAAGTTCAGATATTTTGATATATTCGGTATCCTCGGACTGTTCCTTGAACGCCCTGAGTTTCCTAACCTTATCAATACCGAAATTCCTCTTTATCTGCTATCACTTACAGGTCTAGCTTTTAAGAACGGTCTTTACATCTTCATTTTCAGACAGTTCTATAAGGGTGTTCCTGACGAACTTGAAGAAGCGGCGTACATTGACGGAACAGGTATCTTCAAAACCTTCTTCCGCATCATTCTTCCTCTGTCAATTCCTATGATGACAACAGTATTTATGTTTGCATTTTCCTGGCAGTGGACAGACACATTCTACACAGCACCGCCTTTCTTCACAACAAGCGGCGTACACCTTCTTCCCAATATCGTTGAAGTTCCAATGAGCCTTAAGGTTGACTTTGCGGCATCATCACTTTGGGAATCAGCAATCACAAATACTTGTGGTCTGCTTGTTATTCTGCCACTGTTCATTATCTTCCTCTTTGCACAGAGATCTCTTGTTGAAGGTATTGAACGTTCCGGTATCGTTGGTTAAAAAATTTAATCAAGCCTTAAACCGTCTGCCAAAAGGTGGACGGTTTTTTGCATAAATATATTGTGTTTTTGGGAAAAATGTGTTATACTAAGCGTAATATATAAAAATGAAAAAATTGTCTCAAAAAGCACAGTAAATAACAAATAACGCCTTTTATTTCCGTATAGCCCGTTTACACAGACCCTGCCGGAAAATTGTTTGTATCTTGCGCTCTTAAGAAAGGAGTCCTGGCAATGGACAGCATAAAAACAGCTTCAAAGCAAGCCTTTAATTATGTGCTTGCCTTTATAAAATGGTTTGTAATAGCACTTGTACTTGGCATAGGCGGAGGAATTCTCGGCATCTTGTTCCATAAAAGCATTGATTTTGTTACAGAGATAAGAGGAGAATTCCCCAATATTGTACTGCTTTTGCCTGTGGGAAGCCTTGTAATAACGCTTCTGTACAGAGCTTTGAGCGCCAATAAAAACATAAACACCGACAGGGTAATAGAGTCGGTGCGTAAGGATAAAAATATACCTCTTGTTATGATGCCGCTGATATTTTCTGGGACGGTTATAACGCATCTTGTGGGCGGCTCCGCAGGCAGAGAAGGCGCGGCGCTTCAGCTTGGCGGCAGTATGGGATATAATGTGGGAAAGCTGCTTCGCCTTGAAAAAACCGATATGCACGTTATCGTAATGACGGGAATGAGTGCGGTGTTTGCGGCACTTTTTGGAACACCCGTGACGGCGGCAATATTTTCACTTGAAGTAACTACGGTGGGATTTTTCCATTATGCAGGACTTTTGCCGTGTATAATTTCGTCTGTAACGGCAATGGAAATTGCAAAGTACTTCGGACTTGAGCCCGTACGTTTTGATGGCGTAAAGTTTGAAAATCTCACATGGGATTTGACACTTAAGGTTATGCTATTTTCCATAATGTGTGCTGTTGTCAGTATCCTTTTCTGTGCGGCGCAGAAAAAGTGCTCGCTTTTACTTGAAAAGCTTGTTAAGAATATATATCTTCGAGCTGTAACAGGCGGTATTGCTGTGTTGCTTTTGACTTTGCTTGTAGGTAACGGCGACTATAACGGAGCAGGTATGGGTGTAATTTCCCGTGCAATAGCTGGTGAAGCTGAAACGTGGTCTTTTTTACTTAAAATTGTGTTTACGGCTTTTACTATAGCAGCAGGCTTTAAGGGAGGAGAAATTGTCCCTGCGTTTTTCATCGGCGCAACATTTGGCTGTGTGATGGCGCCTATTCTTGGAATGGAGACGTCCCTTACGGCGGCAATAGGCTTTGTGGCTTTGTTTTGCGGTGTTGTAAACTGCCCTGTTACATCATTTATCCTTGCAGTAGAGGTGTTCGGAGAACAGGGAATGCTTGTTTTTGCAATTGCCTGCAGTGTAAGCTATATGATGAGCGGCAGATTCGGTATTTATCACAGTCAGAAAATTATGTACTCAAAAATCCACGATGAAATTATAGATAAGCATACAATTTGAATAGTTGATTACATTTTTTAAAAATATAAAATTTATGAAGACGCCTGAGGGTTATTAGTGTTGCGGAAACGGAAGCAGACCAAGCCTTGAGCTTGAGGACGGAAGCATCCTTGTTCCTATAAGCTTTTCGTGAAAGGGAGAGCAAAATGAATATTTCTGCGTTGCACTTTGCAGCTTTGACGGTGAAAATCTTGAGGCAATAAAATTTGATAATGACCTTATGGTAATTGTTAAAATTTCGGTAAAAAAAGGTGAAGAAATCGTTATAAATGTGTCGAAGAAAGTAGAAATTTTGTATTTTTTTCAGAATAATTGAAAAAAACTATTGACAAAACATTTGTTCTTGTGATATAATGTAAATACAGAACGGAAAGGTAGGTGCCAAAGGTGAAGGAATTAAAGCCGAAGGAACTGAGAGTACTTGAATATTTAAAGAGCAAAATAGAAGAAAAGGGCTATGCGCC
>JAZRKT010000079.1:0-5628 GCA_045646465.1 Eubacteriales bacterium
GCGGCTGTGACAAGCTTATAAGCGATATAATTGAGGCAATGTTCTGCGAAAAGCGAAATGTTGAATTTTGCGGTATCACAGAGCTGTCCTACGACGACCTTGCAGGTATTGAATCCGTACCTGATTTAAAAATGCCTGTTCCTGACTATGTAAAAGAGGAGATTCTTGCAGAAACAGCAAGCACAACTCTTAACAGCGCAAATTCAAACAAGGAAGCCTTTGCCGAAGTTGACACGGTAAACGGTATTGCCAAAAGCGGTAGTATGGTGTTTGATATATCCGAAATAGAAAACATATACAATACGATAAAAGATATAAATATAATTCCCGTCAGAAATGCAACTGTTGAAGCAGATACCTTCGTTATTTGCGGAGAGGTTTTCGGTTATGAAAAGAAGCTCACTAAAAAAAAGGACAAGTGTATAGTAACTTTCTATGTAACCGACAATGATGCGTCTGTTGTTGTAAAAATGTTCTACTCAGTTGACAAGGATGAGGAATACAGCAAAATTTGCGACGGCAAGTGCATTATTATGAAAGCAAGAGCACAAATTGACAAATTTGACGGCACTCCTGCCCTGAGTCCTCTTGCTATCGGTTTTGTAAAGAAAATAAAAAAGACAGACAATGCTCTGGAAAAACGTGTGGAATTACATCTTCACACCAATCTGTCAACAATGGACAGCGTATTTTCCTGCAGCGATGTCATCAAAACCGCCGTCCGCTACGGTCACAAGGCTGTCGCCGTTACTGACCACGGAAACGTACAGGCATTTCCCGAAATGTTGGCAGCTATACGAAAACAAAAAGCTGACATAAAGGTGTTATACGGTATCGAGGACTACTTTGTTGACGACACGGCGAAGGCTGTATTCGGCGAAGGAGACGGTGATTTTCAGAACGATACCTTCTGCGTATTTGATATTGAAACAACAGGTCTTTCAGCAAAAGACTGCAAAATCACAGAAATCGGTGCTGTTCTTTACAGAGGCGGTGAAATAATTGACACCTTTGAAAGCTTTGTTAATCCCCACGTTCACATCAGCGAAGAAATTGAGCGTCTTACGGGTATAAGTGACGATATGGTCAAGGATGCCCCTGATATTTCTGAGGTTTTGCCAAGGTTTCTTGAATTTTCAAAGGGGTGCATATATGTTGCCCACAATGCAACCTTTGATATAGGTTTTATAGGGACAAACTGCGATGCTCTTGGTATTCCTTTTAAGCCTTTGTACCTTGATACAGTTTCTGTTTCACGATATGTAAACCCCGAGCTCAAAAAACACACCCTTGATGCTATAGGCAAATATTTCAACTTAGGAGATTTCAATCATCACAGAGCCTTTGAGGATGCACATATGCTTGCGCTTATTTTTGCGAAGCTTGTAGAGAAGCTTGATGCAGAAGGTGTTACCAAACTCTCACAGGCGGTTGAAAACATGGCAGGCACCTGTGATCCGAAGAAAATCAAAAGCTACCACCAGATTATTTTAGTCAAGAACCTTGTGGGACTAAAGAATCTGTACAAGCTTGTATCCTATTCCAATCTCAACTACTACCACAGGCATCCAAGAATACCCAAAACCGTACTTGAGCAACACAGAGACGGTCTTATTATTGGCTCCGCCTGTGAAGCGGGAGAGCTTTATCAGGCTGTTCTTTCGGGAAAGCCCTGGGCTGACCTTTGCGAAATAGCAAGATTTTACGACTATCTTGAAATTCAGCCTTTGGGAAACAATCAGTTTATGATTGACAAGGGCATCGTTTCAGGAAGAGAAGCCCTCATTGACATAAATAAAACCATCATTAAGCTTGGCGATGAGTTAGGAATACCCGTTGTTGCCACAGGCGACGTTCATTTCAATGAGGAAACCGACGAAATATTCAGGCAAATTCTTCTTGCTGGACAAAAATTCTCAGATGCAGACAAGCACATTCCTCTTTATTACAGAACAACTGAGGAAATGCTTAAAGAGTTTGACTATCTCGAACCTGAAAAGGCTTACGAAATAGTTGTTACAAACACAAACAAAATTGCGGATATGATTGAGGATATTCTCCCTATTCCCGATGGTTCATTTACTCCTCACCTTGAGGGTGCTGAGGAAGAACTTACAAGCAACTGCTACAAATATGCTCACGAGCTTTACGGTGACCCGTTACCGCAAATTGTTGAGGACAGGCTTAAAAAGGAGCTTGATTCAATTATCAAGCACGGCTTTGCCGTTCTATATGTAATTGCAAGACGACTTGTTAAATACAGCGAAGAAAACGGTTATCTTGTGGGTTCAAGAGGCTCGGTTGGTTCGTCCTTTGTTGCTTCAATGGGCGGAATTTCCGAGGTAAATCCACTATCCCCCCACTATCGCTGTTCCAATTGCAAATATTCAGAATTTATCACCGACGGCTCTGTAGGCTCTGGCTTTGACTTGCCTCCAAAGCCATGTCCAAAGTGCGGTACAGAAATGATGGGCGACGGACACGAAATCCCCTTTGAAACTTTCCTCGGCTTCCACGGCGACAAGTCTCCCGATATTGACCTTAACTTTTCAGGCGATGTACAGGCTAAGGTTCATAAGTATACAGAGGAGCTTTTCGGTGCAGAAAACGTATTCAAGGCAGGTACCATCGGTACAGTTGCCGACAAAAATGCTTACGGCTATGTTAAAAAGTACCTTGAAGAACGGGGACTTACGCTTAACAAAGCAGAAGAACAACGTCTTACAAACGGCTGTGTCGGTGTAAAAAAGACAACAGGTCAGCATCCAGGCGGCATCATAGTTGTTCCAAAGGAATACGAGGTTTATGACTTTACCCCCATTCAGCGTCCTGCAGAAGACCCCAACAGTAACATTGTTTCAACTCACTTTGCATTTAAATTTCTGCACGATACAATTTTAAAGCTTGATGAGCTTGGACACGATGTACCAACAAAGTACAAGATGATGGAAAAATTCACAGGGCTTAATGTGTTGGAACTTCCTATGTACGACCCTGAGGTTATGGAGCTATTTATTTCCACAAAATCCCTAGGAGTTACACCTGAAGAAATAGGAAGTAATGTTGGTACCTTCGGTCTTCCCGAATTTGGCACAAAATTTGTTCGTCAGATGATTGAGGACTCAAAACCTCAGAACTTCTCGGACCTTCTTCAGATATCTGGCCTTTCACACGGCACCGACGTTTGGTTAGGTAATGCACAGGACCTTATTCTCAACGGTACGTGCACCATTTCAAACGTAATTGCTACCCGTGACAACATTATGGTGCGTCTTATTCAGTACGGACTTGAAAATGGTACGGCGTTCAAAATTATGGAAGATGTTCGAAAAGGAAAAGGACTTAAACCGGAATATATTGATGATATGAAAGCTCACGGTGTGCCCGATTGGTACATAGATTCATGCCAGAAGATTAAGTATATGTTCCCCAAGGCACACGCAGCAGCTTACGTTATGTCGGCTCTGCGTCTCGGTTGGTTCAAAGTACACAGACCTCTTGAATTTTATGCGGCATTTCTTTCAGTGGCTCCAGGCGGCTTTGATGCGGAAATTTGCTGTAAAGGCAAGCAGGCTGTTGTTGACTTTATGGCTGAAACCGACAGGAAAATCAAAGAAAAGACTGCTTCACCCAAGGATGCTGATATGATTCCAATTCTACAGATGGTAAATGAAGCGTATGCAAGAGGTATAAAATTTCTGAAACCAAGTCTTACAAAATCCCATGCTTCTTGGTTTTTGCCAGAGGACGGCGCAATTCGATGTCCCTTCAGCAGTATGGGCGGTCTCGGCGATGCGGCGGCACAGTCTATTTACGAGGCTTGTCAGTCAGGCGAAATTCTTTCAGTTGAGGATTTGAGAATGAAAGCCGAAATCGGCAAAGGCGTTATAGAAATTATGAGAAAGAACGGCGTATTCGATGATGTATCAGAAACCAACCAGCTTGACATGTTCGGTACAACAGCATCATCTGCCACTATCCAGCAGGCAACTAAGCCCACCAATAAAGCCACATCCAAGCAAGCTGATATTACAAAAGATAATGACGAACAAATTTCACTTTTCTAAGGAGTAAATATTATGGAAAACAAAATTTACAAGCACCCCTACTTTGGAGATATAAGCTATGTTATTCACGTTGACGAGTCCCTAAAGGGCAAAAACAATCTTCCTCTTTTGGTATGCCTTCACGGTGCCGGAGAACGAGGTCACGACCACGAAAAGCTTTTTGTACACGGAGTAGCAAAATACATAAGAAACGGCAAAATTACAGTTCCGGGTATTATTGTATGTCCACAGTGTCCCAATGAATACGTTTGGGTGAATCTTACAGCTATGCTGAAAGATTTCATAACGGCTATTGCTGATGAATACAAGGCAAACAAAAGCAGAATTTCAATCACCGGTCTTTCAATGGGCGGCTACGGTACTTGGGAAATGCTGATGTTTGCACCTGATATGTTTTACAAGGCTGCTCCTATATGCGGAGGCGGCACACCTTGGAGAGCATCAAGCATAAAAGCTAAGGTTTGGGCATTTCACGGCGACGAAGACACAGTTGTTCCTCCCAAGAACAGCTACGAAATGGTTGATGCTATGATAAATGCAGGACTTAGTCCCAAGTTCACCGTTTTTCACGGTGTTACTCACGATTCATGGGAGCCTGCTTACGAGGACACAAGAGTTATTGAATGGTTATTTGAAGAATAATTCTGTAACCTATCTGATTAAAAAATAAAAAACATATAACGGAGAAACAGTATGAAAAAAATCGCAAGCTTTACCGTTGACCACACGCTTCTTGATGAAGGCATATACGTTTCACGTGTGGACGGCGACATTAAAACATACGATTTAAGAACAAGAAAGCCCAACGCCTTTTCTTATATGGATCACTCCACAATGCACACCCTTGAGCATATGTTTGCAACCTTTGTTAGAAACTCTCCCATTGCATCCGATGTTATATACTTCGGTCCTATGGGCTGTCAGACAGGCTTTTATCTGCTTATAAGAAATGCCGACAACGACAGGGTTTTAGACGTTGTAAAGCAGGTGCTTCGTGACATTATTGCATACGACGGCGAGGTTTTCGGCAATTCTGAAATCGAGTGCGGAAACTACAGAACGCTATGTCTTGACAATGCCAAGAACGAGTGCAAAAACTATCTTAAAGTGCTCGAAGCCAAAGAGCACACATTTCTTTACAACTAAGTAGAACAAATATGCAAAGAGGACTATGACGAAAATCACAGTCCTCTCATTTTTTAATACATTGCGTTTGCGGTCATATAGTCATAAATCATTTTGCCGTGATTCTGCTCCTGCTTCTGAATTGAATTGAGATAAGTGCGTGCATTTTCATCAACAAATTCAAAGATGCAGGTATTATAAAGGCTTGAAACACCCTTTTCTCCTGTCAGAAGGTCGGTACAGAGGTAACAGTCGTTTTTCTTATCCTCGTTATCGGATGTGTGGTACTTTGTAAATGTCGGCATCTGAGAATTAGAATTATTCTGCTGAGGAACAGTTCCTCCTTCAAGCTGACAAAGTCCCTGAAGATGCTGATTTTCAGCTGTTGCAAGCTGTGAAAACAAATTTTTAAGCTGGGGGTCCTTGGCGCATTGCG
>JAZRKT010000080.1:0-2910 GCA_045646465.1 Eubacteriales bacterium
CCTTAGCCTCTATCGTTACATGGATTGGAATAGTATTTTCTGTTATCATAGGGATAGTTCTTATGTTTACAGGTACTATTTACGGAGTTGTATTCGGTATATCAGTAGCGGTTGTTGGCAGTCTGATTTCCTGGATAGGATCATTCTTGCTTTACGGCTTCGGACAGCTCATTGAAAATACAGATGCTATTGTAAAAAAACTCAAATAATAACATAAAAAACCAAGGCACAAAACCTTGGTTTTTCTTTATGCAATTTATCGCTTAAGTCCGTAAATTTCCTCAATGCTAAAGCCTGTATCTTTAAGAATATGGTCATCGGCAACCTCAAGAGCAAGAGCAACCACTTTGCCTAAAGAATCACGGAATTCGTTGTGCTTGTCGCCGTAAAGATTGCTTTTGCCAAGAATGTCAAAGGTTTCAAGGAGAATTGCCTTTCTTGCCTGCTCAGACAGACTGTAGGAAGGATAAACAAGTCCTGTAGCCGAGGCAAGAACCACGTCCGTGCTGTTGCCGAACATATAGTAGGAGATCTTGTAGCCACTCTTTGCATGGGGAATAACAATATTTACAGATTCTTTTTTGTCATTTGCGTATATAATAATAAGCTCGCTGTTTTCAACAGAGTACATTAAAGCAGTAGAAATTACAGTATCCTTTATCTTGATTTTTCCGCTGTCAAGCATATATGCACCTTGCTCCTTGACGTGGGTACCGTTTGCAAGAATGTACTTAACAAGTGCCTCGTGAGTAGCAGGTGCATCCTCCTTGCTTTCACCGCCGTTTTCTCCAACTGCAGGAATGTCTGTGCCAACGGTAATCTCTCTAATGGTGTAAAGCTTTTCGGAAGAGTATTTCATCACCTTTGAAACGGGAAGAGCAAAATTAAGCCCTAACATACCGTGTTCAAGTACTGCTGAATTTATACCGATGACCTCGCCATACTTATTGATAAGTGCTCCGCCGCTGTTGCCGTGGGTGATGGCGGCATCCATCTGAATGTATGAAACACCGTTAATAACTCTTGCGGGATTGGAGATAATTCCCTGCGTAATTGTATCGGTAAGTCCCTTGGGAGAGCCTATTGCAAAAACAGTGGCTCCGCTGACAATGGTGGACGGGTCGCCGACCTTCAGAAAATCATTGCCCTTGCAGTCAACCTTGATTACCGCCCAGTCACTTGTTTTGTCGTAGTCGTAGATGCCAATGATTTCAAGTTCTTCACCTGTGGAAGAAGAATAAGCCGTAGCTGCAACAGTACCGTCGATAACGTGGTAGTTTGTAACAGCTGTGCCGCTTGCGTCAATGAAAAATCCGCTTCCCTGAGAATAATTTTCTCCGTCACTTGCAACGGCATAAATGGTAAATACAGCGGACGCACACTTCGCGTAAACCTGCTCGGCGTTAAGCTCTGCTGTGTCGGTATTACCGTTTGATGTTCCCGAAAATACGGGCTTTGTGCTCCAGCCCACCTTTTTTTCATCCTCTACCTTTGACTGCAACACATACTTTGTTCTGCCGTCGGAGGCGTACATTCTAACGTAAGGCTCAAGACTCCAGCCAACAGCAACTTCCTTGTCGGCTCTTGCCTCGTAAACCTCCTTAACTCTGCCGTCAGGGGCGTAAACCTTAACCATTTTGACCTTAAGAGTGCCTTTTACTCTGTTGTCTGGAATGGCAACTCTGTTTATAATTGCGGCACATTCGCTTCGCTTTATGGCAGAATTGGGGTAGAAGGTTCCGTAATCGTCGCTACCCATAATAATTCCTGCCTTGTAAAGAGCAAGGATTGTATTGTAGTAAGTACTGTTTTCATCAACGTCGGGAACAAGCGCAACCTCGTTTATTGCTTTAAAATAAGCAGATGGAAGAATACCGTAAAACAGCTCAGCCATTTCATATCTTTTAAGCTGACGAACATAGCTGTCAAACTGATTTTCTCTGACAAAGCCGTGTTCCTTTGCATAAGCGACATACATATCATACCACGCATCGCCCTGTACAGGTGCAATTTCGTTCCCGTATACCATAGCGTGAATACGGCTTGCCATAGTAATGCCCTGTGCAACTGTTACCGTTGTGTCGGGGGAAAAGGTACTGTCGTTAAGTCCGTCAATAAAGCCAAGCTCGTAGGCTGATTTTACTTCTTTTGCAAACCACGCACTTTCTGAAACATCTGAAAAAGAACCGCCGTAGCTTCTGATTTTGTCAAAGGAAATGTGCTTCCAGCCCTGAGAAGTGTACTTTTCAATGTCAAGCACATCGCATTGCATTGTTTTGCCGTCGGCCGAGTACAGCGTGACAGGCTCTGCAGTATACCAGCCTACACGCCTTTCAGCCTCAACGTATTTGTTGTAAACACGCTTTGTTCTGCCGTCGGGGGCGTGCATAATGATTGAAACATCGTCGATGTTTTCCGACCAGCCGGCAGACAGATATTTTTCCTTTTCAGCAATAAAAATCTCCTTTACCTTGCCGTCGATGGAATATACCGTTAAAACAAAGGGCGTTTTATCAAAGCTGTAGCCGTTGGCAAGCTTACCTGAAACGTGCTTTGGGTGAACAAGGACAGAGCCTTTTTCGTTGTACAGCACTACATTTCCGCCGTTTGTGTCGGCAGTAAACCAGCCCTCGGTGAGATAACCGTATACAAACTCCTGCTCAACATACTTGTATTCAATGTCGCTTTTGTAAATAAGTATACCTGTAGTGTATTCGGGGGTTTCACTTAAGGGATTGTCATAGGCAAACACTGAAAAAGCAAATGAGCAAAGTAAAAGCAATAAAGCCGGGAAGGTAGAGAATAAACGTTTCATATTATGTCTCCTTAGATAATCTCGTATGTCGAATAGTGGCTTTGCGGCTTACGCCATAAGTGTTGCCATAACAGCCTTCTGTGCGTGAAGTCTGT
>JAZRKT010000081.1:0-3854 GCA_045646465.1 Eubacteriales bacterium
CGCGGACAGCTTTGTCATTATATCACACCGTATCTCTCTTGTCAAGTACTTTTTCAAAACTTTTTTAAGTTTTTTTAGTTCTTTTTTCTCGGTGCGTTCTTTCGCTCCCCTCGCGGACAGCTTGGATAGTATAACACATCATTTCGGGTTTGTCAAGTACTTTTTCAAAATTTTCCAAAGTTTTTTTCAAACCTTATTGACTGCTACCGACCCTCTTTTTTTGAGGGTGCGTTTATTTTACCACGTGACTTTCCATTTGTCAAGGGGTATTTTTATATTTCGTCAAAATATTATCTAATTCGCCATTATACACCTCGTTGTTTTGTTGAAAATACAAAAAAGCCGTCGCATTTTCCTTTTATAAACCCAATAGAGTAAAGCTTCTCACCCTTCTGTATTCAAAACTATTGACATTTTGTCCACGGCGTTTTATAATATTATGTACGAAGATTTGGTCATCGGAGGTTAATTATGGCTTTTGTTTCACTATTGTTCGGCACGTTATCCGTACTATTTTCATTTATTTTCAACTGGTGGGGCTGGTACTTTACTGCGCTTATTTGCGCGCTCGGAATCGCATCCGGAATTTATGGCAGAATCAGAACTCGGTTCATTCACGTATCTTCAGCAGGAATAATTCTTTCGGCAATAGGTGCTGTTCTTACAGTGCTCCTTGTAATTGCCTACAATTCAATCGCCGACTTTTTCGGCGGCATTCTTTTATAGTTTTTGCTATATATATTATATATTAAATTGTAGAGTTTTTTCAGCTTCCGTGTCTTGCGGAAGCTTTTTTCTTTTTGCAAGACTTATGAGCTCTCCGGTTTTTATCTGCACCATCGAAAATTATTTTAATTTGCTATTGACAAATTCAGTTCCACGTGGTATAATGTTATCACTTTAGCGAAGTAAATCACTAAAACATTTCTTATCAAAGGAGTTCTAATTATGAAGAAGTTTTTAGCAATTATTTTGGCAGCACTTATGTGTTTTACACTTTTCACAGCCTGCACAAGCAGCACACCCACAGCTGACGACGTTGTTGACCCAGCTCCCGAAGCAGAAGGCGAAACACCAGCAGAACCCGAAGCCCAGCCCGAAGCTGAGCCTGAAGCAGCTACCGACCTTGAAGCTATCAAGGAAAGAGGTGTACTCGTAGTTGGTATCACAGACTTCGCTCCTATGGACTATCAGAACGAAGAAGGCAACTGGATTGGCTTTGATGCTGATATGGCAAAGGCATTCGCTGAATACCTCGGCGTTGACGTTCAGTTCCAGGTGATTGACTGGGACAACAAGGTTCTCGAGCTTAACAGTGGCACAATCGACGTTGTTTGGAACGGTATGACACTTACAGATGAAGTTAAGGCTGCCATGGAATGCTCCAACGCTTACTGCAACAATGCACAGGTCGTTATCCTTCCTGCAGACGTAGCTGAAAACTACGCTGACACCGCAAGTATGGCTGACCTTCTCTTCGCAGTAGAAGCAGGCTCCGCAGGTGAAGCTGAAGCTCTTGCAAACGGCTTCAACACAACTGCAGTTCTTGACCAGGCTACAGCTCTTCTCGAAGTTTCCACAGGCAATGCAGATGCAGCAGTTATCGACTCTCTTATGGCTGGCGCTATGGTTGGCGAAGGCACAGACTATGCTTCCCTTACATACACCATCGGTCTTAACAGCGAGGAATACGGCGTTGGCTTCAGAAAGGGTTCTGATGCTGCAGAAGCTCTCAATGCTTTCTTTGTAGAATGCTACGCTGAAGGCACAATGATGGAAATGGCTGAAACATACGGCGTTCAGGCTGCTGTAATCGCTCAGTACTAATCTGAAATTTAATTACAACCTATAATGCGGAATCAGAGGACATATCTGCCCTCTGATTTTGGCTGTAATGGGTATTTGGAATTTTTGAAAGGTCAGGGTATCTGATTGATGAAACGATTTACATACGCGCTGATTGTCGCACTTGTGATAATTACATCCGTTCCTTTTGCGGTATTAGGCGAAAACACTACGGACAGTGCTGCTTTGTCTATGTCGGACACAGAAGCAATAAAGCTTACTATTAACGGAAAAAGAACCAACACCTCCGAAAATTACGGCATGCCCGTATCAGTAGAGGACGGCACAATTTATCTTCCGTTAAGAGCTGTTGCCGATATGTACGGTGCCGAATATTCCTTTGATGGCATCACAGCTGTTATGACATTATCTGAGGTTACCGCAGAATTCACTGCCGACAGCAGCTTTATTTTAACCGAGGGCGAAGAAATGGAGCTTCACAATCCTTCTTACGTTATTAACGACGAGCTTATCGTTACTGACGAGGCTTTATCAAGTGCTTTCGGCCTTATGGTAAACTACAAAAGCGACAAGTCCCTTGTCACCGTAATCCAAAAAGATGCAAAGCGTGAGGCGGATATTGCCGAAAAGCAGGAGCAGGCTGAAAAGGACAAAAACAAAGGCTCCAAGGCTGATGAAATTATCACCGTTATTTCAGCTATGAACAAAGGCTTTCTTGCAACTCTCAAGCTTTTTGCAATTACTCTTATCGGAGCACTTCCCCTTGGACTTATTATTGCTCTTTGCTCAATGAGCAAATTTATGCCTTTGAAATTGCTTACCCGTCTTCTTGTGTGGATTATCAGAGGTACTCCTCTTATGCTTCAGCTTCTTATTATTTTCTACATACCCGGTATGGTGATGGCAAACGGAAGCCCGTGGCCCAGAGGCGAGGAAGGAAGATTTATGGCGGCAAGTGTTGCTTTCATAATCAACTATGCCTTTTACTTCTCCGAAATTTTCAGAGGCGGTATTGAAAACGTCCCCAAGGGACAGGTTGAAGCAGGTCAGGTTCTGGGTATGACAAAAACACAGATTTTCTTCAATGTCACTTTGCTTCAGATGATTAAGAGAATAGTTCCTCCTATGTCAAACGAAATTATCACCCTTGTAAAGGACACCTCTATTGCAAGAATCATCTCTATGCAGGAGGTTATCTGGGCAGGCTATGCCTTCCTTAAAAGCTCACACGGTTACTCCGGACTTTTATGGCCGCTGTTCTTCACAGGCGTTTATTACCTGTTATTCAACGGAATTCTTACCGTTTTATTCAGCAAAATCGAAAAGAAGCTCAGCTATTTCAACTAAGAGGGAGGTAAGAAAATGTCGGTACTTAAAGTTAAAGATTTAAAGAAAAGCTTTGGCAAGGTCGAGGTTTTAAAGGGCATTTCCTTCTCTCTTGAAAAAGGCGAGGTGCTTTCAATCATCGGCTCGTCAGGAAGCGGAAAAACAACCCTTCTTCGCTGTCTCAACTTTCTTGAAACACCCAACGACGGCACCATAACCGTAGGCGACAAGGTTATTTTCAATGCTGAGGACAAGGCAAAGCTAAGCGATATGGAAATACGTGAAAACAGACTCAATTTTGGACTCGTTTTTCAATCCTTTAACCTTTTTCCTCAATACACGGTTCTTAAGAATCTTACTCTTGCAAAAGAGCTTTTTGAGTCAAAAAAAGGTTGGAGCGTTTCCAAAAAGCAAATTTATGACGAGGCTCTTGCACTTCTTGAAAGAGTGGGACTTGCTGACAAAAAGGACGCATATCCTTCACAACTGTCGGGCGGTCAGCAGCAAAGAGTTGCAATTGCAAGAGCGCTCACGATGAAGCCCGAAATTCTCTGCTTTGACGAGCCCACAAGTGCTCTTGACCCTGAGCTTACAGGAGAGGTGCTTAAGGTTATCAAGGAGCTTAAGGATGTCGGCACAACAATGATTATCGTCACCCACGAAATGGGCTTTGCAAAGAACGTTTCGGATAAAATCATTTTTATGGCTGACGGAATTATTGA
>JAZRKT010000082.1:0-2290 GCA_045646465.1 Eubacteriales bacterium
TCGCGAAAAACTCTTTGCATACAAATAACAAGGGACGCCGAGGTTGTGGTGCGTGCACCCCTTCGTTGCAGTAAAAAGCTGATAGAGGATTTTGTGGCAAAAAACAAAGCCTGGATTGAAAAAAAGCTTTCCGCCGCAAGAGAAAAGGCTCAGAGCACTGTAAGCTACACCGCGGACGATATTGAAAAAATGCGTGACGAGGCAAAGAAAATCATTCTTCCCAGAGTCGAGTATTTTGCAAAGATGTTTTCCCTTTATCCCACATCCGTAAAAATCACAAGCGCCAAAACCCGCCACGGAAGCTGCAGCGGCAAAAACGCCCTGTGCTTTTCGCTGTATCTTATGACACAAAGCCGTGATTTTGTTGACGGCGTAATTTTACACGAGCTTGCCCACATAAAGCACAAAAACCATTCAAAGGCATTTTACGCTTTTCTTGACGGGCTGAAAAAGAAGGCGGGCGTTCCGTAAAGCTTTATTTTTTACGGTTGACAAAAATCAGCGCACTTACAAGTCCCGACACCATTGCAACTGTAATTCCGCCTGCCGTCGCAGTTAAGCCTCCCGTCAACGCACCTATTAAGCCGTTTTCATCAACGGCTTTTTTTACGCCCTGGGCAAGACTGTATCCAAATCCCGTAAGAGGCACCGTCGCCCCTGCCGAAGCAAATTCGACAAGTGGCTTATAAAGACCGACAGCTGTCAGCAAAACTCCTCCCGCAACGTACATTACAAGTATTCTTGCAGGAGTCAGCTTTGTTTTGTCTATAAGCACCTGTGCTATGGCGCAAAGGATGCCTCCCACAACAAAAGCATAGATATACTGTGTCATATTACCCCCTCTATTTCAACAAGATGTGCTACCGCCGGTATTGACAGTCCCTGCAAAAGAGACTGGGGACTCATCATAGCTCCCGTTCCTATAAGCAGCATATTTTTTATTAGTCCGTTTTTCAGGCTGTCGTAATAGTATCCGCAAAAGCTGACAGCACTGCAGCCGCATCCTGAGCCCCCGCAAGAAACGTCCTGCTTTTCAAGGTCATAAATTTCCACACCGCAGTCGGTTATAATTCCCGTTTTATCCTCATAGCCATGGCAGGACAGCATTTCCTTTGCCATTTCAAGTCCTATTTTACCAAGGTCGCCTGTGGCAATAACGCTGTAGTCGCTTATTTTTTTGCCTGTTGCCTTCAAAAAGCGAAGAATTGTATCTGCCGCCGCCGTCGCCATTGCCGCACCCATATTTGAGGCGTTTGTAATGCCTCTGTCAATCACAATGCCTGGCAAAGCACTTGTGATATACACGCCCTTTTTTCTTTCGTCATCAGCTGTGAGCAAAGCCGCACCGCACCCTGTTACGGTATGCTGGCTTGTTGCTTTGGGAAATGAGCCGTAATTGAGAGGAAATCTGTACTGCCTTTCTGCAGTATAAAAGCTTGATGAGGCAGCAGCGATACAGCTTTCGGAAAAGCCGGATTCTATAAGGCACGAGCCTATAAGCATACCCTCAGCAAAGGTGGAGCAGGCTCCGTATAGCCCAAGATAGGGAATGTCAAAGCCTTCAAGTCCGTATGCACAGCCTGTGCACTGATTCATAAGGTCGCCGCCTAAAATTGCGCCTATATCGCTGTCCTTCTTCTCTGACTTTTCCATAAGACGGCTAACGGTGCTTTTTACCGTTTCGCTTTCGTGCTTTTCCCATGTACCGTCCTTTGGAGGAACATCGCTTACACAGCCGTCAAGATACTTGCCCAAAGGGCCTTCTTTTTCAAGGGAGGTTCCAAAGCACGCAGTCTGTTCAATGCGCACCGCCGTCCTGAAAACCTTGGGATGTCTTAGGTCCGACACACCTCATCACTCCTTTCTTTTCTGTTACTATTATCCGCCAAAGCATCAAAAATATTCTTAGCTTTTTAGAGTGCTGATATTATACTGTAGATAACAATTGCTCAAAATACAAAATAATGAAGGGTACGGATTTCCGTACCCTTCATTCCGCCGAGAAGGCGGTTATTTTTTTATAATCTTTACCTTGTCGCCGTTCTTTATGCCGCAGGCATTGGCATCGTCCGTATCAATGTGCATTTCCACATTGAAATCGTCTCTTACCCTTACCTGAACATCAAAGAACTTGGTAGGCTTTATGCTTTCAACAAGCACGTCAACGTAATCTCCGTCGTTGATGCCGTTCTTTTGTGCATATTCGGGAGTCAAGTGGATGTGTCTATTGGCAATAATTACGCCCTCGTTAAGGTATACCGAGCCTTTGGGACCTACAAGCACAAGCTTT
>JAZRKT010000083.1:0-17883 GCA_045646465.1 Eubacteriales bacterium
GCTGACACCTTCCACGGGAAGGCACAGTGGAGGGTTGAATCTGTTCAACCCTTTCTGCTTTATATTCCTCCTTAGCTCAGTCGGTAGAGCGCATGACTGTTAATCATGATGTCGCTGGTTCGAGCCCAGCAGGGGGAGCCAAATTAAAAAGGACACCTTTAGGTGTCCTTTTTAATTTGTATAACAGTGAGGGATTCAAATTGGTGATACCCGTGTTATGAGACCGACGAGCGTAGGTCGTTGGGGCTCGTGCAATGCCGCTGCCGGTGGCAGAAGAAGGCATTGTACGAGTACCGCAGCGGTCGAAAAATCGAGGAAATGCGGAAGTCCGCCCGAGGATTTTTCGGGAACCGCAAGGCGGCTTTCTGCAGGAAAGATAACCCGGAATGTTTTATAAGATGAAATAGCACCTGATTGTTTTTCACAAATCAGGTGCTATTCTTTTTCAAATTTAATTATATCACTTACTTCACATTCAAGAACATAGCAAAGCGCATCAAGTGTTTTGGTGCTTATTGCTTCGCCTTTTTTTATGCGGTGAAGAGTGTTTGCAGAAAAACCTTGCTTGAAAATCAAATAATATTCTGTTATTCCTTTTTTAAATAATGTATCGTAAAACGGCTTATAACTAATCATTTTTATCACCAAAAAAATTTTATCATACTTAAACTATTGACAATACTCAATAAATTGAGTATAATTAGTTAAATAATAGCAAGCATTGTGCAGATAAGCGATACCCATATACGGCATGGCAAAAATCCAAGGAGAAAAAAATGACCACATTATTAGTTTTGACAACAATTATAATAATATTACTTATAGTTATATTAATGCTTTTAACAATAATATACTCTCTTAACAAAAAAAATAAATATGTTGATGAAGCAAATATGTGGCATAAACTTGCTGTTACAGATGATTTAACTGGTATTTATAACAGAAATGCATACAACTTATATGTTGAAGAAAACAAAGCAAATACAAAAAAAGAATCCAGGTGGATAATTCTTTTTGATGTTGACGATTTTAAAATAATTAACGATACAAAAGGTCATTTGGCAGGAGACCTTGTGCTTAAAAATGTAGCTAAATTGCTTTTAGAAATTTTTTCTTCATGTCAATATAGAGTTTTTCGCATAGGCGGGGATGAATTTTTGGTTTTGGCAGAAAATGTTTCTGAAGATGAAATAGTTGAGCATTTGATTTTGGTAAAAAGGCGTTTTGAGAGGAATGGTGAGATAAATTTATCAAAAGGATATTCATTGATTAAAGATACTCCAGAAAAAGCTTTTAGATATGCAGATGAGATGCTTTATGCGGATAAATTATCTAAAAAAAGGCGAAATTGCTCCGCAGAGAACATCTAAATTTTCAAATGGTAGATTTATCAAAAGTGGCATCTAAACCATTCGGCTCTTCCAAAAACGAACGAAGTTATTGCTTCGTTCGTTTTTTATCCAATCAGCAAGGCTTGGTATATCATTCGGCTTTAGTGTCTATCGTACTGAGGTGTGATATATACAATGCGTTACGCTTTTAAAAATATACTATTGCGTATCCATTGTCTGCATATGCTTGTTGAGAAATACCTTAGTCTTTCGACTTAGGCATTTTCATTTAGGTCACTATTTTTGCGTATCAGGTATATCTGGCATAAGGTCGTAATGCTTGGTCAGTACGTAAACCATTAAAATGGTGAGCCTGAGATTAAGATGTTTGACGAAAATATACAAGATATACTTCAAATGTGTTTAACGAAAAGAACTCAAAAGCTTAAATTATAGTAGTAAAAAATAAGGGCGCAATGAAGAGTCTTTATGTTGAATGTGACGTTTTTTTGTCAATTTAGAATATTTTTCTTTACTTTTTCATAACACTGTGATATACTAAGAGAAAAAATGGAGGTTTTTGACTATGTATCCAACTTATCCCGCATATGATTACAGCTATGGCTATGCCTCACCTTCTTATGATGCAGGCGTCGCTGCGGCAAACACAGCAGTAGGAATTGCTATTGCAGTTCTTGCAATTTTTGCAGTTCTTTTTGCAATTATGATAGTAAACAATGTGCTTGCGTGTATTGGTGTTTACAAAATTGCAAAGAGAAGAGGAACTTCCTGCCCCTGGCTTGCGTGGCTTCCCATAGCAAATAACTGGACGGTAGGTGGAATTGCCGAAGAATACGACAACACAAGAGGTATTAAGAGAAAGTGGAAGACAATTCTTCTTTCGCTGTCCCTTGCCATGGTTTTGTGTATTATTGTTATGCTTATTGCTGCAGTAGGACTTGGTTTTGCAGCTGCTATGATGTCAGAAATGAATATGAATTTCAATTCATTTATGGCAATTTACATTGTTTTCTGGGTGGTTTATGCGGTAGTTATGGTTATATCTATGGCTTACAGCGTATGCCAGATTCTTTGCTACTTCAAGATTTTTGAATCAACAGTTCCCGCAAAGGCTCTCAAGTACACAATTATTACATATCTGCTTCCCTTGGGACAGGGCATATGCCTGTTCCGCAGCAGAAACAAAGGCTATCCCGAAATGCCCGAGGAACCCAAACCCCAAAAGCAGCCCAAGGCACCTGTACAGCCTGTAGCTCAAACGCCTTATCAGCCCGTTGCACCTGCACCGGTACAGCAGCCTGTATATCAGGAACCTGCGGCACCTGTTCAATACGTAGAACAGCCTGCTACTGCAGAACCTGTAGTTGAAGCACCTGTTCAGTACACAGAGCAGCCTGCTCCTGCAGAACCTGTAGTTGAAGCACCTGTTCAGTACACAGAGCAGCCTGCTCCTGAGGCACCTGTAGTTGAAGCACCTGTTCAGTACACAGAACAGCCTGCTCCTGTGCAGCCAGATAACGGCCAGCAGAACAACGCATAAATGGATATTTACGAGGTTGAAAAATGAAGTATATACTTAGTATACTTGGAGTTGCCCTGTTTTTTAACGGGGCAATTCTTTGTATCGTGTCAAATATAAATACGGGAATTATCCTGACTGTGCTGTTGGGCTTTGTGTTCTGGCTTTGGGGCGTGTTTTATGAAAGGATAAACAAGGTCACAAAACGTGGCATACTCAGGGCGGTGAAAATAGCGGTGGCAGTTCTTCTTTGTTGTGAGGCTATGCTTATAGGGTATGTTGCAGTATACGGTGAAAATGATACTGCCAATTACTGCGAGGATGCGTTGATAGTTCTTGGTGCGGGACTTCGTGGGGAAAGAGTGACGCTTCCTCTCAAAATGCGCCTTGACAGGGCGGTACAGTACCACGCAAAAAACCCCGATGCGCTGATAATTGTTTCGGGCGCACAGGGAGTGGGAGAGACGGTGACGGAAGCTGAGGCAATGAAGGATTATCTTGTAAAAGCAGGAGTGCCCTCAGAGATTATAATTGAAGAAGACAGGGCGACGTCAACAAGTGAAAATATGAAGTTTTCCAAAGAAATACTTGACGGCATTTACGGCAAGGACGTAAGTGTGTGCTTTGTCACCAATAATTTCCACGTTTACAGAAGCGCAAGATTAGCCAAGATGTCAGGGCTTGAAAATGTCACTCACCTTCATACTTCGCTTCAATGGTATAACTATGTGCCAAGCTATATACGTGAAACGCTGGCAATTTTTAAAATGTGGATTTTCAGATACTAAAGGGAGCGTGGAAGTAATTAAAAAAGAAAAACTGCCTTTACCAAAAAAGAGTAAAGACAGTAAAAAATATAAAAACAAATTATTCCTCAACTAAATTGTTGTCACGGACTTTGTCAATGAAGGCTCTGACATCCGCCTCAGCTGTTGCTCTGTCAATTTCGTAGGTATCGAGAATTGCCCCGATAAGCTCATCCTCTGTTGCACCCTCAGTAAGCTTTTCCCAAAGGAAACCGCCTGTTTCATTGAGAGTAATCATAACATTTGCTTTTTTTGCTTCCTCGCCAATTGCTACAACTATGTAGGTGTCGGCAATTTGTCTTAAAATAAATCCCGATTTAATTTTCATTTTTACTTTCTCCTTTGTCAAATATGTTCCCACCCTTGCAGTCAATGGCGCAGATAAGTGAGAAATCCTTTATTTCAACACGCTTTACAGATTCACAGCCAAGCTCGCTGAAGGCTATAACCTCAAAGCCTGTAACGCTCATAGCGGCAAGCGCGCCTGCTCCGCCTATGGCACATAAATATATAGCGCCGTGCTTTTTGATAGATTGAATAACCTCCTTGCTTCTCGGCCCTTTGCCAATCATTGCAATAAGTCCGTTTTCCAAAAGAAGTGGAGTGAAAACGTCCATTCTTGACGATGTTGTAGGTCCGCAGGAGCCTATGAGACGTCCGGGAGGCTCAGGTGTGGGACCTGCATAGTAAATGCAGGCGTTTTTCAAATCAAAGGGCAGCTCTTTTCCTTCATCAAGCAATGCCTTGATTTTTTTGTGCGCCGCGTCGCGTGCCGTGTATATTATCCCCGAAAGATAAACCTCGTCGCCGTACGATATTTGTGGAATAACTGCGGGTAAATCCTTTACATTAACGTGAAAAACCGCCATTATTCATCACCGTTTAAGGACTTTGAAATTGAAGAGAAGAAGGAGTCCATCTGACTTTTGTGATTTTTGAAAATATCGCCGAGCTCGTCCTTTTTACGACTGAGGTACTTGACCTTTCTTATGTTGTCACGTACTGCCTCATTGCTCTGGCGTACCATTTCGTCTGCCTCAATACGTGCCTTGCTCTTTGCTTTGTCAACAATTTGCCGTGCAAGAGACTTTGCTTTTTCAATTACACTTTCGGCTTCAAGACGTGCCTGCGACAGAATTGCTTCAAGCTCCTTTGCTTCCTCGTCGTGCCGTGAAAGCTTGGTTGCACATTCTGCTTCAAGAGCGTCCTTTTCCTTTTGTATAAGGTCAAGCTTTTCTAAGAGCTTTTTGTTTTCATCAAGGCTTTCTGAGAGAAGCTTTTCGTTCTCGTCAGACTTTTCGCCCTGTGCTTTTATCGCTTCGTTGAGGTCGGATATTTCCTTTTTCAACGCTTCGTTTTCTTCGCACAGCTTTTTGTTCTGTTCTTTTTCCTGAATAAGCTCAGGCAACACCTCAAGCTCCTTTTTTAAGGAATTGATTTCGCCTTCAAGCTCCTGTGTCTGACGGTTGTAGCTTATGTTAAGCTCTTCTATGTACTGTGTAACATCCTGCTTGTTAAAGCCTGACAGGCTTGTTCTGAACAGTGAGTCCTTTGCCATAATGCAAACACCCCTTCTGTATAATTATTCTATCTTAGTATATCACACATCTTTAAAAAAATCAATGACTAATATACAATTATTTCAATGTTTTAAAATTTTACATTATTATCACAGCAGTATCACATTCGCAAAATAAACTAAACACACAAAGTCAGTAAAGGAGGAATAATGTGTATAAACTTCTTGTTGTTGATGACGAAGAAAAAATACGCACGCTTATCGGCAAATATGCTGCCTTTGAGGGCTACGATGTAACGGAAGCCGCAGACGGAATGAGTGCGCTTGAAATATTGCGTAATAAGGATTTTGACCTTATAATACTTGATATAATGATGCCAGATGTTGACGGCTTTACCGTTTGCAGAGAGCTGAGAAAGAACAGTACAACTCCCGTTATAATGCTCAGCGCACGAGGAGAGGAATATGACAGACTCCACGGCTTTGAGGTAGGAGTGGACGACTATGTGGTAAAGCCCTTTTCGCCCAAGGAGCTGATGATGAGAGTTGCGGCGATTATAAAAAGAACAAGCAACGTATCGGGCGGATTTTTTGAGCACGAGGGACTTAAGGTGGATTTTGCGGGACGTATAGTTTACGTTGACGGAAATAAGGCAGAGCTTACTCCCAAGGAATACGACCTGCTGTTTTACCTTATCAAGAATAAAGGAATTGCCCTTACAAGAGAAAAGCTTATAAGCAATGTGTGGGGGTATGACTTTTTCGGAGACGACAGAACTCTTGACACGCACATAAAGCTGCTTAGAAAAAATCTTGGCAGTTATTCGGGACTTATTGTTACGCTGAGAGGAGTTGGCTACCGCTTTGAAACACAGTAAAATGCGTTCTGCGGGAATACGCTGGAAAATTTTCGGCTTTATGCTTATTCCTACCTTCATCTTGCTTGTGATACTGTGGCTTGTACAGACGGTGTTTTTTGGTCTTTTCTACTCCCAGGTAAAAACCGAGGAGCTTAAAAGCACCACAAGAACGGTTATACGGGATATGGAAAAGTCCGATATAAAAAATACCATCCTTTTTCTTGCAGGCAACGGCGATATAAATATAAGCGTTATGGATACAACCGCCTTTGACAGCCTGTACTCGTCGGGCGAGGACTTGTCGTCGGTAACCTACGGCTGGGGTGCATACGGGATGTTGCGACTTTACGAGGATGTAGTGGAAAACGGCGGCGAGTATATTGGATACTATAGCGCCGACAGCAAAGACGCTCCCAAAGGAAGTGAGGATTTTGTGCCCGAAAGACCGAGAAATTACGGACGGGATGCAAGCGGATTTGGCAGAGAAAATTTTCAAAGAATACCGTCTCCCGGATTTTTCGGACATATTGGACAGAAAAATCAGCTTTTGTATGCAAAAACGGCATTGCTTTCCGACGGTACAGAGGTAATGGTTGTGGCGGATACAAGAATATCTCCCTTTGATTCAACGGTAAGCACCCTCAGGTATCAGCTGGTGATTTGCTCGCTGATAAGCGTGGGACTGTCGCTGATTCTGTCTTTTCTTATTTCAAAAAAGGTGTCAAAGCCCATAGAAAATATAAATGCGTCGGCAAAAACTCTTGCCAAGGGAAAGTTCGATGTTCATTTTGAGGGCAAGGGCTACCGAGAAATCGAGCAGCTCAGCGATACCTTGAATTTTGCCTCAACCGAGCTTGGTAAAGCCGAGTCTTTACGCCGTGAGCTTATGGCAAATGTATCTCACGATATGAGAACGCCTCTTACTATGATTGTGGGCTACAGCGAGGTTATGAGAGACATCCCCGGCGAAAATACGCCTGAAAACGTGCAGGTGATAATTGACGAAGCAAATCGCCTGTCGGAATTTGTAAACAGCGTGCTTGACTTAACAAAGCTTCAAAGCGGTATGGAAAAGCTGGAACCTGAAAAAGCCGATATCACGGAAATTGTAAGGGGAGCGGCAGACAGATATTCAAAGCTACTTGACGACAGTGTGTGCAGCGTTGAGCTTGTGTGTCAGAATGAGCCGTGTTTTGTTATGTGCGACGTAACAAAGCTGACGCAGGCACTGTACAACCTTGCCGATAATGCTGTGAACTATGCAAAAGACCCCAAAAGAATAAAGCTTGAGCTAAAAAAGGTAAGCCAAAGCAGGGTACGTGTTGAGGTAAGCGACAACGGAGATGGTATAAATCCCGAGGAGCTGCCTTACATCTGGGACAGATATTACAAAACCGAGAAAAGCCACAGGCGAAATACCGTAGGTTCCGGAATAGGTCTGTCAATTGTTAAGGAAATACTTGAAAAGCACAAAGCAAGATACGGAGTTGAAACCTCAAAGGAAAGCGGAAGTACCTTCTGGTTTGAGCTTGATATATGTTAAGTAAGAGAACTGTTCTTCAAACGGAGCAGTTCTTTTTTTGCTTGTTTAGAATTGTATATTTTTCCTTGTAACTGCAGAAAATACAAAAAAATGCAAGGGTGAAAAAATGGAATCCAATAAAATCTCAGAAATACTTGAAAATTATAGGTACGTAAATAAGACGGGCAGAGCATATTTTGCCGCAATAAGACAGCTTTGTCTGCTGCATAAGTTGAAGAAAAAAGTGAAAAACAGCAGACTTTTAAAAGAGCTTTCCCTAAATGGTAAAAGGTATCTAATAGATAATTTTCCTAAAATCGAGCAATATACGGCAGACGGTGCAAGGGAGCTTTTTTGTCTTAAAAATATCAGAATATCAAAGGGGATTCCTGTGTATTACAGGGTGTTTTCACAGTATGTTGATACCCTCACAAAACCCTTTGATACCCGTGAGATGTGCGGACTTTTTGAAAAGGTCAATTCTTCTTTTCCCTGTCCAACCCTTGAAGACAGCGCGGCATTTCCTCTTTATATGAGGGCGGTGCTTTGCGAAAAAATAGCCTTGTTTTATACAGACGAAGATAACAGAGACGACAGTCGTCTTAGACTTCTGTTTATGTGTCTTGACGAATCACTCGTTTTTGATAGGGAAGACAGCCTTGTGACAAACCCTGTACAACAGGTGCTGTTAAAGGATGCTGTTTTTGAAAATTCCACCGAATATACCAAGGACAGCTACCGCAGAAATCTGTCGGATTATGCAAAAAGGTCTGGAATGAGTCAGCTTGAATATGCAAAAAGCATTTGCAGCAATAAGGAAAATTTCACCTCGGTGCTTGCCGATAGGCCCTTCGGAGGACAGGTGTATCTGTTGCTGCATATTTTTCTTTCGGTGCTGTTTACTTTTTTTCTTTGCCGATTTTCGATAGCCTTTGTGCTGTCCTTTGTGCCTGTTTACAGATGTGTAAAGCTTATTCTGGACAGGTTTTTTGCAAGGTTTGTACTGAAGGGGTTTACCGAGCCTGCACTTGAGCTTTCTGAAATTCCCGACGGCAAAGGTGTTATTGTTACCGTAACGACGCTGCTTACGGGACGAGATGGGCTTGTATTTTCACGCCTTGAAGAAATGTACTGCACCTGCGGAGGCAAAAACGTGTATTTTTCACTTTTGTGCGACCTTTGCGACAGCAATAAACGTAATGATGAAAAGGATAGCGAAACGGTAAGAAAAGCACGAGAAAGCATATTGTCACTTCGAAAAAAATACGGCGATGTGTTTTTCCTGTTTTTGCGTGACAGAGAGTTTTCAAAAAGCGAGGGCAAATATATTGCACCCGAAAGAAAAAGAGGTGCAGTAAATGCACTTTGCCGTTTTCTTTGCGGAAAAAGCGACGGCTTTAACGAAAACAGCATAAAGCCGTCTCAGGATATATGCGAAAACATCAGATATGTCTTTACTCTTGATAGCGATACCAACCTTACACTTGACAGCGTAAAAAAGGCGGCAGGTATAATGCTTCATCCAAGCAATGCGCCAGTATACGACGAAAAAAAAGGCAGAGTGGTAAAGGGCTTCGGTATACTTCAGCCAAAAATGAGCCCAAGCCTTACAACTTCGGGAAAAAGCTTTTTTACTTCATTTATGTGCTCGCCGGGAGGTGTTGATTTTTACAGCTCGGCAGGATATAATCAAACCTTTGCTCTTTTCGGCAAGGGCGTTTTCTGCGGAAAGGGAATGTTTGATAAGGAAATTTATTATAAGGCGTTGTGCCGTACAAATGAGTTTGCAAGTAATACCGTTCTCAGCCACGATGCTCCTGAGGGTGCTATTCTTCGCTGTGCTTCGACAAACCACATCACTCTTACCGACGGCTTTCCCCGTGAGCAGATGTCCTATAACAAGCGCCGTCACAGATGGATAAGGGGAGACATACAAAACCTTCACTTTTTCAGAAAAAGCCGTAAAAATCCCCGAGGAAAGCAGGTTGCAAACGGTATTGATTATGTTTCAAAATATCTTATGAGCGAAAACATTGCCGATGCACTTTTGCAAATTTTTTCATTTATTCTTCTGCTCCTGTCCCTTGCGGCAGATGACGGAACTGTCGATGTTCTTTTTGTTACAACGGCCGTTGCCTGTTATATTCTGCCCTTTGTGCACACACTTTTTTCAAGCATAAGACGAGCCTTTTTCTATAACCTGTCACGTCTGTTTTACTCTAAAGGCGTATACGGCAGTATATGGACATCATTTTTCAGAATGTTTTACGATTTGTCATCTATTGCTCAAAATGCGTATCTTTGTGCCGATGCGGTAATACGTGCCCTTTACAGACATTTTCTGTCCCGCAGGCACAATCTTGAATGGACAACTGCTGCCCAAAGCGATGCCGAAAAAAGCGACGGTATTATGGGCTATGTCAAAAAGAATTTGTTCAGCGCTTTTTTTGGAACACTTCTTATAATTGCGTCGCAAAACTCCTTTGTGAAGGTTATAGGACTTTTGTGGATGGCTTTGCCGGTCACATCTTACCTGCAGGGACGGCAAAGGTGTGAAGATGTCAGTCACATTCCCAAAGTAACCGAAAATTCTCTGCTTGAAAATCTGGCGGATATGTGGCTCTTTTTCGAGGACTGCGTAAGCGAAAAAACGCACTTTCTGCCTCCAGATAACGTGTCCACAAGGCAAGGCGTGAAGGTGTCTCGTATGACATCGCCCACAAATATAGGCCTGTATCTTGCAAGTGCCGCCGTGGCGAAGGAAAGCTCTCTTTTAAGTCGTGACGGTTTTGAAAAGCTTGTTTACAATACCGTCTGCACCCTTGAAGAGCTGCCTAAATACGGAGGACTTTTGTATAACTGGTATGACATTTACACGGCACAGCCACTGCAACCGAAATTTGTTTCCAGCGTTGACGAAGGCAATTACCTTGCCTGCCTTTACGTTGTTGTCGGTGCGTTGAAAAGAACTGAGGATAAAACACCATTTACCCAAAAGCTTATTCAGAAAGTTGAAAGGCTTATATCCGAAGCGGATTTTTCTCTGATGTATAACACTAAAAGGAAGCTGTTTTACATCGGCTTTACCGTCGAAGGGGATGGCAAAATTGTATACGGCAAAAACTGCTACGATATGCTTATGAGTGAAACGAGAACCCTCAGCTATATCGCAATAGCACACAGAAAGGTAAGTGCCGACCACGCACAACGCCTGTCAAGACCTCTTATAAGTTCGGGACATTATGTGGGTATAGCAAGCTGGAGTGGTACGGTGTTTGAATATTTTATGCCCTGTCTTTTTCTGCCGTCATATAAAAACAGCTTTACCGACGAGGCATTGAAATTTGCTTTGTCAATGAACGTGAAAAACGCAGTGAGATTTGAAGATAAAACCCTTTTCGGCATTTCCGAAAGCTGTTACAATGAGCTGGACGACGACGGAAATTACAGATACTTTGCCTTTGGCACGTCAAAGCTTGCAATGTGCGTATTCACACAACAGAAGGTAATATCTCCTTACAGCTCTTATCTTATGCTTGAAAGCTCTCCTTCTCTGATACTTGAAAATCTTGTGAAAATGCGTGATATGGGACTGTACGGCAAATACGGCTTTTACGAAAGCTGTGATTTTGAACGTAAGTGTTATGGCGAGGCTTACGCAGTGCTAAAGTGCTTTATGTCTCACCATATCGGAATGAGCATATGTGCTCTTGGAAATTTTCTCTTTGACGGCTTTGTCAGAGAATGCTTTATGAATGATGTCTGCAACAGAAGTGCCCGTGAGCTTATTGAAGAAAGAATTCCCGATGAGGTGTATATTAAAAAGCGTGCCCGTAAGTATTATAAAAACTTGTCAAAGCCTGTAATGCGCCCACCTGAAAAAAGTGAAGTAAAAAGTAAAAAAATCCCGAAAAAGTCCGAAGAACCCGAAAAAAAGCAAAATGACGTGGGCATAAAAATCACGGTACGTGACGGAGAGAAAGTGATTTTGTCGGATTTGTGCGCAGATGACAGCTTTGGCAAAATAATACACTTGCAGGAAAAAGACTATGAACTGACAAGCTTTGACAGCATACGTGAGCCATTGCGAATTACGGTGCTTAAAGGGATTTTTTGCGGAAAAATAAGCTTTTGTGCAAAATTGAACACGGCGAAAAACATCGTAACAGAGTCAGGAGGAGTTGTTTTTTATGCCCAAGACAAAATGTATTTCCTCTATGGCTTTTATGCTGATGAAAAAGGAGAAAGGCATAACGGTGTGTGCTCTGCACAAAAGGATGAAAAAACGGGAAGCATAACCTTTAACACCGACAAAGAGCATAGCAGAAAAAAATATGTACTGGCGCTTGGAAGAGCAAAAAGCTTTGACACGGTTTACGGCTGTCATAAAAGACTTTTGTCGGATGTTGACAAGCTGACCCAAAGGGCAAAGGAGTTCTACCAAAGGTGCATCGTTGACGAAAAGGCGATGGCAAAAGAGCAGGATGTCATTTCGCTACAGCAAGTACAGAACGGTACTGCTTTACCGTTTATGCTTCCCGTAGGCAGGTATGATGCCCAAAAGACGGCGATTTTCGCACTTAAGCTTATGTATACAGAATGTTCTCTTAAAGAGTATCTGTGCGTAAGACTTTGCGAAAGGCTGTATGAAAAGCCGGATAAAAGAGTGTCGATGCTTGCCTGCCGTGTGTTCTGTGCATATGCCGACGGACTTGACGGCGAGCTTCTCTCGGAATTTCTTGACGAAAATGCCGAAAGCTATAGGCTTGTATTAAGAAGTATGTGGGATGTTGAAGGTCTTTGCGCCGACGAAAAAACGATATATGAAAGATGCCTTTTGCGCCTTGAAAGCCTTTGTATCAGGGCGAACGACGATGCGGCAGGACGGACTGTCCGAGCAAGGCTGGACGCTTTAAAGGAATAACGTCACAGTCTGTGTGAATTGTTTGTAAATTCGGAAAAACATCGGTTTACACAACTAATTAAAAGTTGTATAATAATGTGAATAACTTTTATCATTCAAGCCTTCGGCGAAAGGAATGCAGAGAATGCAAAGAATTAAAATATCCGACGGGATTCATTTCAATATGCTTCCCCAGTCAAAGTTCAAAACCAATTTTTTTCAGGTTGCCTTTGTAACAGACCTTGAAAGAAAAAATACTACGCCGCTGTCGCTTTTATCGGGACTGCTGTTAAGAGCGAGCGAAAAGTACCCCGACATTGCGGCTATCAGCAACAGGCTTGATTATCTTTACGATATGAGCGCCTCTGCTCACACCTACAAAAAGGGCGAAAGACTTGTTTTTTGCTATCAGAGTGACTTTTTAAAGGACGAATATGTGCCTAAGGGAAGCGAAAATCTTCTTGAAGAAGCTGTTGAAATGTTTAGACAGCTTATGTTCAGGCCGAAGGTATGTGACGGCGGATTTGACGCAGAGCTTCTTGAGCTTGAAAAGATTCAGCTTGAAAAGGACATCAAGTCCATTATAAATAACAAAAATGCCTATTCTAAGAAAAGATGCACAGAGCTTATGTGTGAGGGCGAAAAATACAGCATTGAGCCTGACGGTGAGCTTTGCGACATTCCCCTTATTACCGAAAAAGGGCTGTATGAGTTTTATAAGGAGCTGCTGAGGACATCACGGATTGAGGTTTTCTTCAACGGCGACGGAGAGGCACAAAAGGTGTGCGAACTTTTTAAGAGTGTGTTTGACGAAATTAAGGACAGACAGCCTGTAGCTCTTTGCGAAACCTTTGTTACGGGCGACACAAAGGAAAATGTGCTTGAAGTTACCGAAAAGATGCCCGTAAATCAGGGAAAGCTTGCACTTGGCTTCAGAACAGGAGTAAAGGCAGACGATGAGGACGGTGCGGCGCTTGCAGTTTTCAACGAGGTTTTCGGTGGCTCACCTGTAAGCAAGCTGTTTATGAATGTCCGTGAAAAGCTCAGCCTGTGCTACTACTGCAGGTCTCTTCCCGAAGCATACAAGGGTGTTTTGTTTGTGCTGTCGGGTATAGAATCGGAAAACCGTGATAAGTCTGTTGATGCAATTATGAAGGAGCTTTGTGACATTCAGGCAGGTAAGGTTACCGAGGACGAGCTTTCAGCGGCAAAGCTCAGCCTTTTAGGAGGCTTCAAGACAATTTATGACAGTCCTGCGGCTCTTTGCGGATGGTATCTTGCAAGAATTATCTGCGACAGCTTTACAGATCCACAGGATGTTGCGAAAAAAATTGAAGGCACCACGGTTGAGGATGTTGTCGACGTTTCAAAGAAGGTAAAGCTTGACACGGTGTATTTTCTTGAAGGAACGGGTGCTCCCGAAGGCTCGGAGGAAGAATGATGGATTTTACTGTTAAAGAAAACAAAGCGATTAACGAAAAATATTACTATAAAAAGCACAAAAGCGGACTTGATATATACGTGTACCCCAAGGATTTCAGTACAAGCTATGCGGCATTTGCAACAAAGTTCGGCTCCTGCGAGAGGGAATTTGTAACAGATTCAAAGCACGTTGTTCTGCCTGATGGCGTTGCACATTTTCTTGAGCATAAGATGTTTGAAAATCCCGACGGCAGAGATACCTTTGAGCTTTATGCAAAAACGGGAGCTTCTGCAAACGCATATACCTCCAACGAAAAAACGGTATACCTTTTTTCTGCGGCGGACAAGGTTTACGAGTCCCTTGAAATATTGCTGTCCTTTGTGACAGAGCCTTATTTTACTGATAAAACCGTTGAAAAAGAGCAGGGTATTATTGGTCAGGAAATAAGAATGTACGATGATAATCCCGGCTGGCAGCTGTATTTCGGTATGCTTTCGGGACTGTACCATAACAATCCTGTAAGAATTGATATAGCGGGTACAACCGAAACAATTTCAAAGATTACACCCGAAATCCTCTTTGACGCCTACAATACCTTTTACAATCTTGAAAATATGGTGCTTGTTGTGTGCGGACAGGTGGATTGTGACAGGGTTGAGAAAATCTGCGATAAGATACTGAGATACAAACAAGCTCCCAAAACGGAGAGAATTTATCCAGATGAGCCGAAAAATGTAAAGAACAGCATTGTCACAAAGAAAATGCAGGTTGCAACACCTCTTTTCAGCGTGGGAATTAAGGATAATGACTGTCCAAAATCAGGCAGAGAACTTGCCGTAAAGAAGGCGGAATACGAAATACTGCTTGACCTTATGTTCAGTAAATCCGCACCATTCTTTACAAAAATGACAAAAGCGGGGGTTATTGACGACGACTTTTCGCTTACCTATGACGGCCACGAAACCTTCGGCTACTGCGAGCTGTCGGGAAGCGCAAAGGACCCGAGGGCTGCCTTTGAGGCAATAAAGAAGGAAATAGCTCATTACAAGGAAACGGGCTTTGACGAAGATAGCTTTCAAAGAATTAAAAGAGCAAGATACGCAAGCCTTCTTCATATGTTCAACAGCACTGAGGAAATTGCAAACGAAATGATTTGTGCGCTGTTTGACGGCTCGGATATTCTTGACTATCCTGAAATTTGTAGTAGCATCACAAGAAAAGATGTGGAAAAGCGCCTGATGGAAGGCTTTGACGAGGACAGCTTCACACTTTCTGAAATATATCCTCTTGACTGAAGGAGAATGACAGTATGAGCGATACGGCAGCAATTGCTTTTCCGGGACTTGGAATAGAAGAATTTGAGCTTAGCAGAGTGTTTTTGAAAATGGGCTCATTTACGGTGTATTGGTACGGCGTTATCATTTGCCTTGGCATAATATTGGGCTTTGCGGTTGCCTTTGTGCGGATGAAAAAAATAGGTGTAACAACTGATGATTTGTCAGATCTTATTCTTTTTTGCGTACCAAGTGCCATAATCGGAGCAAGACTTTACTATGTTCTTGCATCACTTGAAACATATCACTCTTTTTACGAAATGATAGCCGTGTGGAACGGAGGGCTTGCAATATACGGCGGCGTTATTGCGGGTATTGTGTCCTTTACTCTTGTGTGCAGACATAAAAAAAAGCCGCTGTTTAAAATGTACGACTGCGCAGCCCCCGGTCTTATTCTGGGGCAGGTGATCGGCAGATGGGGTAACTTTTTCAACGCCGAAGCCTACGGAAGTACAAGTGCGTTTGAGTTTTTGGGCAAAAAAATCGACATTTCTTCCTTCAGCCTCAATAATCCTCTGAGGATGACAATAAACGGCGAAGCGGTACAGCCCACCTTTCTTTATGAGTCGCTGTGGAATTTGTGCGGCTTTGTGCTGATGAATCTGTTTTTTAAAAAGAAAGGGTTTGACGGCGAGGTACTGCTGTGGTATCTGCTGTGGTACGGGCTTGGAAGAAGTGTGATAGAGGGGCTGAGAACAGACAGCCTCACAAGCGGCAATATAAGAATAAGCCAGCTGCTTGCACTTTTGTGCTTTGTGGCAGGAAGCGTAATTGTAATTGTTATGAGAATTAAAAAATACCATGAAAGGAAAAAAGACAATGGCAGTAATAATTGACGGAAAAGCGGTAAGCGCTAAAATAAGAGAAGAAATCAAGGCTGAAAGCGCAGTCTTTGAAAAGGAAACGGGTATAAAGCCCGGTCTTGCGGTAATTATTGTGGGCGAAGACCCAGCATCTCAGATTTACGTAAGAAATAAGGGAAAGGCGTGCGAGGAGGTGGGCTTTTATTCCGAAATCCACAGACTTCCCGAACAGACAACAAAGGAACAGCTTCTTGAGCTTGTACACAGCCTTAACAAAAACGATAAAATTCACGGCATACTTGTGCAGTCGCCTTTGCCAAAGCATCTTGACGAGGCGCTTATTGTCAACAACATCGACTACAACAAGGACGTTGATGCCTTCCACCCTGTAAATGTGGGTAAGATTATGATCGGCGAATACAATTTTCTTCCCTGTACACCTGCAGGCGTAATGGAGCTGCTTCGGGCGTACAACATTGATGTGTGCGGAAAAGAGGTTGCGGTTGTGGGCAGAAGCAACATCGTAGGCAAGCCTCAGGCAATGCTTATGCTTCACGCTAACGCCACCGTAACAGTTTGCCACTCAAGAACAAAGAATCTGTCAGAGGTTCTCAAGCGCGCAGATGTTGTTGTTATGGCAATAGGCAAGGCTAAGTTCTTAAAGGCGGATATGATTAAGGACGGAGCTGTTGTAATTGACGTAGGTATGGACAGAGACGAAAACGGCAAGCTGTGCGGCGACGTTGATTTTGAAGAGTGCGAAAAGAAGGCCTCTTACATAACTCCCGTTCCGGGCGGAGTAGGTCCAATGACAATAACAATGCTTATGAAGAATACTCTTTCTTCGGCTAAGCTTAAGGCGGAAAAATGATGAAAAGTATTGTTCTTATCGGTATGCCGGGCTGCGGAAAAAGCACGATTGGGGTTATTCTTGCAAAGGAGCTGGGACTGGGTTTTGTAGACACCGATATTGTTATACAGAATATGACAGGATGTCTTTTGCAGGAAACTCTTGAAAGGGAAGGCGTAAAGGGACTTCTCGACAGGGAAGAAGAGGCTATTCTTTCAATTGATATGTCAAAGCCGCTTGTAATTTCAACAGGCGGAAGTGCTGTTCTTCGTGAAGGCTCTATGGAGCATCTTTTGAAAAACGGAGTTGCTGTTTACATAAAGCTTCCTCTTGAAGAAATCGAAAAACGCATCAGTAACCGTTCAACAAGAGGCATCGCTGCAGAAGGAAACGAAACTCTTGCCGACATTTACGCATACAGAACACCTTTTTATGAAAAATATGCCTGCATTACCGCCTATTGTGATGGCAAAAGCGTTGACGAAAATGTAGCGGCAATAAAAAAAGCAGTAATTTCGGAAGCAGATGCAAAATGACACTTGAAATTGATTCAATAATGTGTTATACTATATTAGCACTGTGTAATTGTGAGGAAAAAATATGGAAAAGAAAGAAATTGCAATCTCCGATTTGCTTAAAATCGGTATGAAGTGGATACACGTAATACTTGCAGGTATGCTTGTTTTCGGCATTGCACTATATATTTACTCTTCAAACTTTGTTGTGCCTATGTACAGATCAAGCACACGCTACTGTATCCAGACAAGAGGTCAGAGTGTTGAAAGCGACGTGCTTGACAGCCAGAGAACCGTAGCTTATGCACAGCTTGTGCTTGGTACATACATCGATATTCTTGACACAAGAGACTTCGCCCAGGAGGTTGCCTTTTATATGAATGGCAACACCAAGGAAACAGACTCCGATGAAAAGAAGGCGGCACTTGCCGAAATTATTGAACTCAATAAGGATTCGGATAAGGATTACACCGCAGA
>JAZRKT010000084.1:0-6036 GCA_045646465.1 Eubacteriales bacterium
GGTCCTGCAAAGGAAGCGGTGGAAAATCAGATAGCAAATCTTGAAAGCTTTCTTTCACAGTTTTAACAAAGGAGCAGCAAAAATGGAAAACAAGACTATCAAAGCAGGCATCATCGGTGCAACAGGCTATGCAGGTGCCGAGCTTTTCAGACTTTTATACAGCCACAAAAACGTGGAAATCGCCGCAGTTTCCTCCACAAGCTTTGAGGGAAAGGCATTAAATGAGGTTTATCCCGCACTTACAAACGAAAAAGAATACATCTTAACTGATATGGACGGTGTTATCCAAAAAAGCGAGGTTATCTTCGCTGCTCTTCCTCACGGACTTTCCGAGGAGCTTGCCGCAAAGTGCGACGGCTTGGGCAAGGTTTTAATTGACCTTGGTGCAGACTTCCGTCTTACCGATGAAGAAAAATATTCAAAGTGGTACGGACTTGAATACAAGTATCCCTCTCTTCACGAAAAGGCTCTTTACTGTCTTCCCGAAATAAACAGAGAAAAGATTCCTTCAATTGACATTATTGCAAATCCCGGATGTTACCCTACCAGCATTGCACTTGGTCTTATGCCTGCAATCAAAAACGGTCTTGTCAGCACCGACTCGGTTATCATCGACTCAAAAAGCGGTGTAACAGGCGCAGGACGCGGTCTTTCGCAGACAACTCACTATCCCGACAACAACGAGGCTTTTTCGGCTTACAAGGCAGGTCTTCACAGACATACTCCCGAAATTGAACAGACTTTATCAATGTTTGCAGGCAAGGACGTAAAGGTAACCTTTGTTCCTCATCTTCTTCCCGTTAACAGAGGTATTTTATCGACTATTTACGTAAAGACCGACATAACCTACGATGAAATATACGCCTGTTACGAAGAGGCTTACAGGGACGAAAAGTTTGTAAGACTTCAGCCCAAAGGCACTTTTGCAAACATAAAGAATGTGAGATGTTCAAACTACTGCGACATTTCCCTCCACTTTGATGAGCACACATCAACCCTTATTATTACAAGTGCTATCGATAATATGGTTAAGGGTGCGGCAGGTCAGGCAATACAGAATATGAACATCCGCTTCGGTTTTGCAGAGGACGAGGGGCTGTGTATTCTTGCTCCGTCGTTCTGATAATACGGCAATACACAAACAGAAAGATAATACATAAGAGATAATAGTGAATAGATAACAGATGATGAATTTCTTTGGAATTCTTCCATTTGATTTTATTTAAGCACTTATAAAAGGAATGGTGCAAAGTATGAATAAAACAGAATTCAAACGTGTTGAAGGCGGTGTTACATATCCTCAGGGCTTCCGTGCCTCAGGTATTCACTGCGGTCTGAGAAAAAACAAAAACAAAAAGGATTTGGCTCTTATCGTTGCCGACAACATATGCTCGGCTGCGGCTATTTACACCACAAACAAGGTTTACGGCGCGCCCATTACGGTATGCCGTGAGCACCTGAAGGACGGCAAGGCAAGAGCAATTATTGTAAACAGCGGTAACGCAAACACCTGCAATCCCGACGGTGTTGACAAGGCAAACGCAATGTGTAAGGCACTTGCGCAAAACTTAGGCATTTCCGAAAACGATGTTGTTGTTGCATCAACAGGCGTTATCGGTGCACCTCTGCCTATAGAGCCTATCGTTAACGGTATTCCAAAGCTTATTGAGGAGCTTGACTACACTCCCGAAGCAGGCTACTGTGCAGCTGCCGCAATTATGACTACCGACACAAGACTTAAGCAGATTGCCCTTGAATTTGTTGTCGATGGCAAAAAAGTAAAGCTCGGCGGTATGGCTAAGGGGAGCGGTATGATAAGCCCTAATATGGCAACAATGCTTTCCTTTATTACAACTGACGTTGAAATTGATGCATCCTTACTTCAGCCCCTTCTTAAAGAGGTTGCAGACAAGACCTTCAATATGATAAGCGTTGACGGCGACACAAGTACAAATGACACACTTTGTATTCTTGCATCGGGAAAGTCGGGCGTAAGTGTTATTGATGCTCACAGCGAGGTTTATGCAATGTTTGCAGAGGCTCTTGAATACATCTGTCGTTATCTTGCAAAGAAAATGGCATCCGACGGCGAAGGAGCAACAAAGCTTCTTGAATGCAGAATCAGAAACTGCGACGACTATCAGAAGGCAAGAATTCTCGCCAAGTCCGTTATCAACTCGCCTCTTGTAAAGACCGCAATGTACGGTGCGGATGCCAACTGGGGCAGAATTTTATGTGCTCTGGGCTATGCAGGCGTTGACTTTGACCCCACACTTATTGAGGTAAACTTCATCTCAAATGCAGGTGAAATCAACGTATGCAAAAACGGCGGGTCGGTTATTGTTGACGAAGACAAAGCCAAAGAAATTCTTCTTGAAGACTCCATTATCATAGATGTTGATATGCATGAGGGCACCGAAACAGCTATCGGTTACGGCTGTGACCTTTCATATGAGTACGTAAGAATCAACGGAGACTACAGGTCTTAGGTTGAAATTGAAATTTCAACAGATAATAGATAAGAGATAATAGTGAATAGATAATAGATGTGGTGGAATTTCTACGAAATTCTTCAATTTATCTTCCACTTTGAAAGGAATTATCAAAATGTTTATATCCAACATAGACAAGGCGAAGGTGCTTATTCAAGCTCTTCCCTACATACAGGAATACTACGGCAAAACAATCGTTGTAAAGTACGGTGGGAACGCTATGATTAACGAAGGTCTTAAGGACGCAGTTATTTCCGACCTTGTACTTTTAAAGCTTGTCGGCATAAACGTTGTGCTTGTTCACGGCGGCGGTCCCGAAATTACGGGTATGTTTGAAAAGCTTGGCATTGAATCAAAGTTCATCAACGGACTGCGTTACACCTCCGAAGAAGCTGTTGAAGTAGTTCAGATGGTGCTTGCAGGCAAGACTAACAAGGATTTGGTTAACAAAATTGAACGCATCGGCGGAAGTGCTGTAGGTCTTTCGGGTATTGACGGCGGTCTTATCAAGGCTAAAAAGCTTGATGACGGCGAAAACGATTACGGCTGTGTGGGCGAAATTGTTGAAGTCAACACCAAGATTATTTCCGACAACATTGCAAACGGATTTATTCCCGTTGTTTCAACGGTTGCCTGCTCAGGTGATGACGAAAGTATGGTTTACAACATCAATGCGGACACGGCAGCGGCTAAAATTGCAATTGCTCTGGGTGCCGAAAAGCTTATTCTTCTCACCGACGTCAAGGGCCTTATGCACGACGTCAAGGATGAAGATTCGCTTATCCCCGAGGTTAAGATATCGGAAATTCAGCAGCTCATTGACGAAGGCATTATCAAGGGCGGTATGATTCCCAAGGTTGAGTGCTGTGCCGAGACGGTTAAGGGTGGCGTAAAGCGTGCCCACATCATTGACGGCAGACTCACTCATTCCATTCTCATAGAAATGCTTTCCGACGAAGGTATCGGAACAATGTTCACAAAATAATGTCGCAGGCAGCAGTTGCGTATACCGTTTATTCGTGCCCGTAAAAGTCGTCACTTCCACCAAACGGCAGCGGTTGCGATTGCATAGGGCTCGGTTTATGCGTTAAATGCTTTATCAGCTTAGATCAGCCGTCTTTGAGTCTCAACAACTCAAAGACTGCATTTATTTAATCGTTATTTACAGGCTACAGCCAATATAAGTTCTTTTGGTTACTTTTCTTTCAAGAAAAGTGACAGACATCTTACATAAAACTAACTTCAAAGAAGGAAATACAATGACAAACATAAAAGAGCTTGACAAGCAATATGTCATGAACACCTACGGCAGACAGAATCTTACCGTAGACCACGGAGAAGGCTGTTATCTTTACGGCGACGACGGCACAAAGTATCTCGATTTCGGCAGCGGAATCGGCACTCTTTCCTTAGGCACTGCCGACAAGGGATACATTGATGCAATAGTTATGCAACTTACTAAGACACAGCACGTATCAAACTATTTTACCTGCGAGCCTGTGGCACGTCTTGCACAGAAGATTTGCACGCTGTCAGGCTACTCAAAAGTTTTCTTTGCAAACAGCGGTGCTGAAGCAAATGAAGGCGCAATCAAGCTCGCAAGAAAGTACAGCTACGACAAGTACGGCAAGGGCAGAAGCACCATTATCACCTTTGGCAACTCCTTCCACGGAAGAACCGTTACCACTCTTGCCGCAACGGGACAGGACGTATTCCACGACTTTTTCTTTCCCTTTACCGAAGGCTTCAAGTACAGTCCCTACAACGACAAACAAGCACTTCTTGCAAACCTCACCGACGATGTATGTGCCGTAATGTTTGAGTGCATACAGGGCGAGGGCGGCGTAAATCCTATGACGGACGAATTTGCTTGTTTCCTTCAGGAGGAGTGTTCAAAGCGCGACATTCTTCTTATTGACGACGAAATTCAGGCAGGCGTTGCAAGAACGGGAACTCTTTTTGCATACGAAGCCCTCGGCATAAAACCTGACGTTTTCACTCTTGCAAAGGGGCTTTGCGGCGGTATGCCCTGCGGTGCCTTTGTTGCAAACGAAAAGTGCTCGGCTGTCCTCACTAAAGGTCAGCACGGCTCAACCTTCGGTGGAAATCCTATTTCCTGTGCTGCAGGCAACTATGTTCTTGATATTGTTTCAACAGAGGAATTTCTGAGCGAGGTACGTGAAAAAGGACAGTATCTCAAGGAAAAGCTTTTATCTCTCGGCAAAGAAACAATTCTTGAAGTAAGAGGCAAGGGTCTTATGATAGGCATAAAGACAAGTCTTGCGCCAAGCGAAGTAAGTGTCAAGGCGCTTGAAAAGGGACTTATTGTTCTCACAGCAGGCAAGGACGTTGTAAGACTGCTTCCTCCTCTTGTTATCACTAAGGAACAAATTGATGAAGGCGTGGCAATTTTAAGCAGTATTTTTTAACTTTCCCAAAACTATTCGGGACATTAAGGACGCCGTCCCCTACAGTCAAGCCGTAATAATAATTAAACAACGCCGACAGGCAAAATAAAGTTCTTTCTGTCACTTTTCTTTCAAGAAAAGTGACAGAAAACCTTACATTAACTAACTTTAAGGAGTATAACAATGACTAAAGATTTTCTCAAAATGTCCGATTTAAACAAGGACGAGCTTTTCAACCTTCTTGACCTTGCGGCAAAATTAAAGGACGACAACAAAAAAGGCATTACACATCACATTCTTAAGGGCAAGACCTTGGGTATGATTTTTGAAAAAAGCTCAACAAGAACCAGAGTTTCCTTTGAAACAGGCATTTATCAGCTTGGCGGTATGGGTCTTTTCCTTTCCTCCAAGGAAACACAGCTTGGCAGAGGCGAGCCCATCAAGGACACGGCACGTGTTCTCTCACGTTATCTTGACGGTATTATGATTCGTACCTTCGGTCAGGAAATTGTTGAGGAGCTTGCAGAGTACTCTTCAATTCCCGTTATCAACGCTCTTACCGACTATGCACACCCCTGTCAGATTCTTGCAGACCTTCTCACAATCCATGAGCACAAGGGCGGCTTTGACGGAAAGAAGATGTGCTTTATCGGCGACGGTGCAAACAATATGGCAAACAGTCTTGTTGTAGGCTGTCTTATGGCAGGTATGGACGTTGCAATTGCTACACCCAAGGGCTATGAGCCTCACGAAACGGTTCTTGATTATGCAAAGGCTTACGGCAACAAGTTCACTCTTACAACAGACGTAAAGGAAGCGGCACGCGACTGCGATGCTCTCTTTACCGACGTATGGTCAAGCATGGGCATGGAGGACGAAATTGAAAAGAGAAAGCTTCTATTCAAGGACTATCAGATAAACTCAGAAATTATGGCTGTTGCTAACAAGGGTGCAATGGTTCAGCACTGTCTGCCTGCGCACAGAGGCGAGGAAATTACGGACGAGGTATTTGAAGCTCACGCAACCGAAATTTTCGACGAGGCTGAAAACAGACTACACGCACAGAAGGCTGTTATGGCAACACTTATGGCGTAAGCCGCAAAGCCACTATTCGACATACGAGATTACCTAAGGAG
>JAZRKT010000085.1:0-31092 GCA_045646465.1 Eubacteriales bacterium
TTATATTTATACTAAGATAGTATACTACATTTTCGTGAGATTTGCAAGGGGTTTTAGACATTAGAAAAAAATTAAAAACATCTGCCGTCCCGTGACACATTTCAAAGGACGGCAGTTATTACTTATTTAAGGCTTTACAACATAGTTTTCACGTCTTGCAAGCTCTTTTCCCTGTTCGGAAATTATCCAGTTATAAAGTATTCTTTCGGGAGAGTCCTCAGCTGCATCCTTACGGATAACAACATAAAAGTCATTTACAAAGGGATATTCGCCGCTTGCTATTGCATCATTTGTTGGCTGTACGCCGTCAACCGCAAGAAGCTTACTTGTGTTCAGCTTATCGCCTTCCATATTTGTCAGGTAATAGTAAACGGTATAGCCCAGTGCATCCTTGCTGTTATCGTAATCTGCAACAGCTTCAAGAAGACCTATCATTGAGCCAATCTTTATATCGCTCGGTGCGTCCATAAGCTCATCACCCAAGTTTACAAGCTTATCGAAAAGTGTCTGGCTTCCGCTGTCTTTATTTCTCTGGTAAGGGATAATGGGGTGATCTTCTCCGCCTACCTCGCTCCAATTTGTGATATTGCCCTTATATATTTCCTTAATCTGCTGTGTTGTAAGGTTTTCAACGCCGTTTTCAAGACTGCAGATAAACACAAGTGCATCAGCACCTATGGCGGTATATTCAAGCTCCACGCCTTTTTCTTCGCAATATGCCTTTGCATCGTCGCCCATTTCATATGCCAAAAGTATATCAAATGTACCGTCAACAAGTGCTTCATAGTTATCTGTGGTTGAGCCTTCAAAGGTTATCATTTCGGAGGCGGTTTCCCTGTCAATGCCGAGCACCGTTGCCGTTACCGCTTCGCCAAGAGGCAGATTTGCAAGGCTTCCTCCCATTTTGGGGTAATTTTCTGCCGTAAATTCAAAGGGCTTTTCGCCGTTATCCTTTGCAATGCAGGAAGCAAGACAAAGAGAAAGCATAAGTGCAAGTACAAGTAAAAGTGAGAATAATTTTTTCATAGCTGATTTCCTTTCCCGAATTATTCGTTTATTGTTATGAGTATCACTTTAAGATTTTCATCGTAAAGGGTACATTTATTGGCTGTGGAAACGAGGTAATAATACTTTTCTCCGATATAGTATGACATAATATTCAAGCAGTCCTCGAAAAGCATTTTGCCCTTTACGGTATCGTACATATAATGCTTTGAGGAGTCGCCGAACATTTCTGTTGCATCATAGATAGTTATTATTATATACCTGTCATTTTTCCCTGCAAAGGTGCAGTTACCTGAGCCGTTAAAGCTCAATATTTCCTTCTTTTCTTTTGCGTCGTAAATATGGGTTTTTGAGGTATCGGTGATAGTGTTTTCCTGCGTCAGCTCGTTCCAATTATAGTCAACATTTCCCGAAGAATAGCATATAAATCTTCCATCTCCGCTGACAGAGTTAAGGTATTCAATGCTGTCAAGCACAGCTACCGTATTCCCGTCATAATCGAAAATCACGCCGCTTGCGTCCTCTTCGTTTCGGTGCACAAGAAGGTTTGGTGTGGGAGAGTATCTGTTTGCTTCAACGCCAAACTCACTGCTTACTATTCTGTTTCCTTCGGCGTCAACAAAAACCTCGCCATCATCATAGTAGCTGCTGTAAATGTCGCCGTCGTCGGTTATATGCACAGAGCAGTAGCGTCCGGGAGATTTTATGGTACTCATAAGATTTGCATCAAGGTCATAAATATCGCTGACGTTTACACTTTCGTCACGGAACGCTCTGTAGCCCACGATATCGGACTCATCAAAAATCTGCCCTATTGAGTCATAGCTTTCTTCATTAATATGAATTCCGTTTGTGTCAATAAAGTACCAGCCGTCACCGTATTCCTTGACTGTTGCTATTCCCTTACCCATAAAGCTGTTTGCACTTTCATAAGGTCCCAGCACAGTTTCGCCGTTTATATCTATAAACCTTGCTGAGTTCTGACCGTCTTTATACTCTCTTACAAGAAGCATACCGCAAGAAGACTTCGCTTCTGCGCCTGAGCTGTCCTCTCCCTTTATCTCGCTTAAAAGAACACCGTCATAGTCATAAAGCCGCAGACAGTCAGGTGATGGGTAAAGTTCGTCATTATCCTCCGACACCCACATAACGGTAATCACACCGTTACCTGCAACACCTGCCCACGACCCACGCGACAGTTCAAGTATCCACTTTCCGCTTTCGGGCAGAAAATAGGTTGTTTGTCCCAGATACACGTCATCGAGAATGGAATTTTCATTTTCTTCGGGCATTACCGAATATGTATAGTATCCAAAGCCGTCGTCCGTTACCGTATGTCCGACATAGTTTATATTATCGTTGGCATCCATAACAATTTTGCCGTCAGGGGTACAAAATCCGAAGGCATTATATTTTGACGAAGCGGTATAGCTATACTCCTCCTGCTCCATTTTGGGTGTGTAGTATTCCTTTGTCGAGCCGATAAAGGGAATTACTTTGCCATACTCATCGGACGGAATAAAATCGGTGGTATACTCGCTAAAAAATCTTGAATAATGCTCTTTCCCAGAAAACTGCCCGATTTCAGGCAGGTCTCCCTGTATCTTAAACACAGGCAGACTTTGCTGTTCAGGCAAGGCAGGAACATTACACGAGCTTAATAGAAGAACCCCCGCAAGCAGACAAAGTTTAAGTTTTTTCATAAACATACCTCCAAAAAGCGAAAAAGGAATTCAAGCTCTTATAAATAAAATTATATCACATAATTGCTCAAGATGCAACTATCAGTTACTATAAGCCAGTATTGTAAGAAATTTGCTTCTTTTTTCCAAACAAAAATAATCACATTGATACCTGCTCTGAATTTTGATTACGATGAATGGCGCTTCAACGAAACAGTTGTCAAAATAGCCCGTAAAAAATACTATTGTTGCTTTTAAGTTCGTCGGTAACTACACCTTGGCGGACTTTCACCACAGAGCATTGATATGCCCGCCATACCAAAAATCCCCGAAAGGTTTTATCCAATCGGGGATTGATTATTATCAGTCAAACAGTTCCTTGATTTTATCGAGGAAATTCTTTTTCTGCACGTTATTCTTTTCTCCGCAGGAATCTGCAAAGGCTTTAAGCAATTCCTTCTGCTTGGAGTTAAGATTTTTTGGTACCTCAACGACTACACGGAAAACAAGGTTTCCTCTGCGTGCTCCATGAATTTCGGTAATACCCTTATTCTTAAGAGTGAAAATTGTACCCGACTGCGTTCCTTCGGGAATGTCGTACTTGACATCACCTTCAAGTGTGGGAACATCAATTGTTGCACCAAGGGTTGCCTCAGAGAAGGTAATTGGCACATCGCAATAAATATTTCTGCCCTCACGCTGGAAAATTGAGTGATTCTTTACGGAAATTTCCACAAGCACATCACCGCTTTGTCCGCCGTTTCTACCTGCATCGCCCTGTCCCGTAAGTACAACCGTCTGTCCGTCATCCACACCTGCGGGAATTGTTACTGTCAGCTTCTTCTGCTTACGTATAAAGCCGTTACCGTTACAGTTCTGACAGGGTGTTTTTACTACCTTACCCTTACCGCCGCATTTATCGCAGGCGTGCTGTGACTGAAATACGCCGAAGGGTGTTCTCTGCTGTGTTCTTACAGAGCCCGTTCCGTTACAATTAGAACAGGTTTCGGGGCTTGTGCCCTTAGCAGCACCGCTTCCGTTACAGTCCTCGCACTTTTCTATTCTTGTAAAGCTTATGTCCTTTTTACAGCCGAATGCTGCTTCCTCAAATGTGATTTTTACGGACGCATCTCTGTCGCTTCCCCTTTGGGGTGCATTGGCTCTTCTTGAGGACGAGCCGCCCATTCCGCCTCCGAAAAAGCTTCCAAAAATATCGCCGAGGTCCACATCACCAAAGCCGCCAAAGCCTCCTCCGAAGCCGCCGCCCTGACCTGCTCCGTATGACGGGTCAACGCCTGCATGACCGAAGCGGTCATACTTTGACTTCTTATCGGCATCGGAAAGAACGCCGTAGGCTTCATTTATTTCCTTGAATTTCTTCTCGGCTTCTTTATCACCGGGATGAAGGTCAGGGTGGTACTGCTTTGCCATTTTTCTGAACGCTTTTTTAATTTCTTCATCGCTTGCGCCCTTACTCAGACCTAGCACCTCATAATAGTCTCTTTTTTCTTCTGCCATAATCTATCCTTGCCGCAGTACAGCCAAGACCGTGAAAATAGTCTCGGCTGTTTTTCTGCAAATTACTTATTTATTGTCGGCGTCTTCAAAATCTGCATTAACGCTTCCGTCGGGATTTACTCCGCCCTGTGCGCCTGCTTCGCCCTGTGCCGCCTGTGCCTGCTGATAAAGCTTTTCGCTTATAGCGTAGAATGCCTTTGACAGCTCTTCCATACCGTTCTTAAGCTCTTCAACTGAAGCATTGCTTTCAAGAAGCTTCTTAAGTGCATCTCTCTTTTCAAGGATGGGAGCCTTTTCGTCCTCGGATACCTTATCGCCAAGCTCTTCAAGGCTCTTTTCGGTCTGGAATATCATACTCTCAGCCTGATTCTTTGTATCAACGGCTTCCTTCTGAGCCTTATCCTCAGCTGCAAACTTCTCAGCTTCCTTAACAGCCTTATCGATATCTTCCTTACTCATATTTGTGGAAGACGTGATTGTGATATGCTGTTCCTTACCTGTACCCATATCCTTTGCCGTTACATTAACAATACCGTTTGCATCAATATCAAAGGTAACTTCAATCTGAGGAACTCCTCTGGGTGCTGCTGGAATACCGTCAAGAATAAATCTTCCAAGAGTTGTATTGCCTGCCGCCATTTCACGCTCACCCTGAAGAACGTGGATTTCAACGCTGGGCTGATTATCTGCCGCTGTTGAGAACACTTGGCTCTTCTTTACGGGGATTGTTGTATTTCTTTCAATCATCTTTGTGCAAACGCCGCCCAGAGTTTCAATACCCAGTGACAGAGGTGTTACGTCAAGAAGAAGCACGCCCTTTACGTCATTAGAAAGTACACCGCCCTGAATTGCAGCACCGATAGCAACACATTCATCGGGATTGATGCCCTTGAAGGGTTCCTTACCGGTAAAGCTCTTAACCGCTTCCTGAACTGCGGGAATTCTCGAAGAACCGCCGACAAGAAGCACCTTATCAATCTGAGATGCAGAAAGTCCGCTATCGGAAAGCACCTGCTTTGTGGGTCCCATAGTCTTTTCAACAAGGTCTGCGGTAAGCTCATCAAACTTTGCTCTTGAAAGAGTCATATCAAAGTGCTTGGGGCCTGTTGCATCGGCTGTAATAAAGGGAAGGTTGATGTTTGTGCTTGTCATACCGGAAAGCTCAATCTTTGCCTTTTCTGCGGCTTCTCTCAGTCTCTGAAGAGCCATCTTATCGTTTCGAAGATCTATTCCGTCTGTCTTCTTGAACTCATCAGCCATATAGTTCATAACTCTTTCGTCAAAGTCATCGCCACCCAGCTTATTATTACCTGCTGTTGCAAGAACTTCTATTACACCGTCTTCAATATCAAGAAGTGAAACGTCAAATGTACCTCCGCCAAGGTCGAATACAAGAATCTTCTGTGCCTGTTCCTTATCCACGCCATAAGCAAGCGCCGCAGCTGTAGGCTCGTTGATAATTCTCTTTACGTCAAGACCTGCAATTTTACCTGCATCCTTTGTAGCCTGACGCTGTGCATCGGAAAAGTATGCGGGAACGGTGATAACGGCTTCTGTTACAGTCTGACCAAGATACGCCTCGGCATCAGCCTTAAGCTTCTGAAGAATCATTGCCGAAATTTCCTGAGGTGTATAGTTCTTTTCGTCTATAGCAACCTTCTTATCGTTACCCATATCTCTCTTAATTGAGATAATAGTTCTATCGGGGTTTGTGATAGCCTGTCTCTTTGCTACCTGACCTACCATTCTTTCGCCTGTCTTTGAAAATGCAACAACGGAAGGAGTTGTTCTTGCACCTTCGGCATTTGCGATAACAACGGGCTCGCCGCCTTCATATACCGCAACACAAGAGTTTGTTGTACCAAGGTCAATACCTATAATTTTTCCCATAATAATTTGTCCTCCAAAAATAATTTTCTAAAATAAAATGAAATTAGTTCATTACTTTAACCATTGAATGTCTTATAACCTTATCTCCGATTTTATAGCCCTTTAAGAACACATCGGAAATTGTATTTTCTTCATATTCGTCATTATCCTCATGCATAACGGCGTTATGAAGCTCGGGGTTGAATTTTTCGCCTTTTGCCGCAATTTCCTCAACACCCATTTTGCCAAAGGTTTCCCAAGCCTGCTCAAGAATTTTATTTACCCCGTCAACAACGCTCTTGGCATCAGCCTGTGAAACATCCACCGCCGAGGCTCTTTCAAGATTGTCAAGTACCGAAAGAAGCTGTTCTACGCACTCTGCCCTGGTATCGGCATAAATTGCATCCTTTTCCTTTTGTGCACGCTTTCTGAAATTATCGTATTCAGCAAGCATTCTGAGGTATTTATCCTCATTTTCCTTAAGCTTTTCTTCAAGCTCTGATATTTTCTTATCCTTTTCTTCAAGTGTTTTTTCAAGCACCTTTTCTTTTCGTCCGCCGCATTTTTTATCGGACTTTTTATCACAGCACTTTTCTTCTTTATTTTCCTTACCGCAAGTGCTCTCTTCTTTTTCTTTCTCAAGAATTTCTTCCTTGTTTTCTGCCATTTTACACTGTCCTTTCCCTGATATTTATCAATCGCCGTTTCCCTCTGCCAGGGTAAGCCGATTTGTATCAATTGCATCGGCAAGCCCTCGCAATGCCGACATTACCTTTTTATAGTCCATTCGCTTAGGTCCCAGAATCCCAAGCACCGCATTATGTCCGTTACCAACAGGCAAACTGCAGAAAACCATACTTGTATCGCTGAGCTCCTCAACGGTGTTTTCATCACCGATATATACCTTTAAATTCTTACCACTATCTGACGTTTCTTCATTGGCACCCGGTTCAAGGAACTGCTTGATTTTTCCCTGCTCCTTTTCAACAAGGGACAGTATATTCTTAACCTTTTTTACATCGGTAAATTCAGGGTAAGACAAAAGATTTGTAATACCGTCGATTTTGACGTTTTCATCCTTTGATTCACACACCGCCCTGTATGCCGTCTTGACAACCTCTGTCACAAGGGGTGCATAAGTGCCAACCTCTTTCTCAACCTTCATTATGGCAGTAAGAGAAACATCGTCAAGGCTTACGTCGCAAAGGTGGCGGTTAAGTGCTGATTTTATGCATTCAACGCCGTCCTTGTTTATTTCGAAGGGTGTTCGAAGATGCTCGGTTTTTATTGAATTATCAGGCAATACCATAACAAGCACAAAGCTTTTTTCATCAATCAGCAAAGCATCGTAGCGTTTGACAACGTGCTTTTTACTGCCAGTCATCAGCGCCATTGTTGCACAGTTGGTTATCTGGGAAATGACTTTTGTTGCCTTTTCCACAAGTTTATCGGTTTCGTCCATCTTGAAACGGGTCAATTCATTGAGTAGATTCAATTCCTCAACGTTAAGCCGGTAGCTTTCCATAAGCTGTTCAACATATATTCTATACGCCGCATTGGAAGGTATTCTTCCTGCCGAGGTATGAGGCTTATCAAGATACCCCATTTCCTCAAGCTCGCTCATTTCATTTCTGATGGTTGCAGGCGAAAGAGAAATTTTTCCGTACTCAACAAGATGCTTTGAGCCCACAGGCTCACCTTTATTGATATACTCATCAACGATGGATTTTAGTATCTGCATTTTTCTTTCATTTAAATCCATCTTTATTTCTCCTTTCTGCGTCTCGCTTTTAGCACTCGATTAGTTTGAGTGCTAACACGGTTATATTTTACCACTTTATCAAGTTTTTTCTTCAACAAAAAGGTGCTTTTGTGTAAACAATATATGAATTGGTGGTTCTTTCATTTCTTTCCTTTTCTTTGATGTTGGAAATTTCCGTAAGTCCAGTCACAACGCCGTTACCGTCAAGATCGCGTAAACCTCTGTACACGTTATGTTCAAGGTACATTTCGGGTATTATATGATTATTCTCACAGGATACTTGTGATAGTTTTTGTATATACGGTGTAATTTCAAGGTTTAATTTTCCCATTATTTTTCTCCTATAGTTAGTACTGACAGCAACTATCAGCCGTCGGATGTCAATACACGGAAAACAAAGCTTATATACGACAAAAGGCTGACGTTTTGGGTTTTAATTTCCCTGCGTCAGCCTTTTAAATTTATCTGTTTAAGCTTTATACCGTTTCAACCTTGATTACGTTAGTGTTTCCGCTTTTGCCGTTAATCTGTCCGCCCGTCAGAACCACATTATCTCCGGGCTTTAAGCTATAGGTTTCCTTTGCTCTATTGAAGGCGGTATAGAACATTACCTCTGCCGAGTTATATTCCTCGCAAAGAGCAGGAGTAACGCCCCAGCTTAAGTTAAGCTTACGCCAGACCTTTTTGCTTGTAGTTGTGCCCAGGATATCCACAGGACTTCTGAATCGGCTTACCATTCTTGCCGTTCTTCCGCTGATGGAATTTACAACAATGCACTTTGCTTCAAGGTCTATTGCCATTGAGCAGGTGGAATGGGATACGGCATCAAGCTTATTTTTGATTTTAAATTCAGTTGTCCGAAAGCGCTTTGTATAGTCAATATGCTTTTCGGTATAGGCGGCAATTTCAACCATATTACGCACCGCCTCAACGGGGTATTTTCCTGAAGCTGTCTCGCCTGAGAGCATTATTGCGCTTGTTCCGTCATATACGGCATTTGCAACGTCGGAAAGCTCAGCTCTTGTAGGTCTTGGGTTATGAATCATACTTTCAAGCATTTCAGTTGCCGTAATTACTCTGATACCAAGTAATCTGCACTTATCTATAAGATACTTCTGCACTGCAGGTACCTCGATAAAGGGTATTTCTACACCAAGGTCGCCTCTTGCTATCATTATGCCGTCAGCAACGGTACAGATTTCCTCAATATTATCAACGCCCGTTCTGTTTTCGATTTTTGCTATAACATCTATATTTTTCCCACCGTTACTGTCAAGGAAATTTCTTATATCTTGCACATCCTGCTTTTTTGAAACAAATGATGCAGCCACAAAGTCAACGTCATTTTCTATTCCAAAAAGCAAATCGCTTTTATCCTGTTCACTTAAAAATGCGTGCTTCATAACTTTATTGGGAAAGCTCATACTCTTTCTGTCTGAAAGCTCACCTCCAGTTTCAACGCTACACACAACGTTGTTTCCGTCAATAGCTTTCACCTTAAATACAACAAGCCCGTTATTGACCGTTACCGTGTCACCTACCGCAAGGTCATCCATAAGGTGCTCATAGTTTACGGATACAATTTTTTCATTTCCCACAACATCCTCTGTTGTAAAGGTAAAGGTATCGCCGTCATTAAGTGTTATCTTTTTATTCCCAAAGGTTTTTATTCTGTATTCTGGACCTTTTGTATCAAGCATAATTGCTATGGGAAGATTAAGCTTTTCCCTCACTTTTTTTATAAGCTGAATTTTTTCAAGGTGATCCTCGTGTGTTCCGTGTGAAAAATTAAGACGGGCAACATTCATTCCCGCCTTACACATTTTTGTAAGGATTTCTTCATTATCACAGGCAGGGCCGATTGTACATATTACTTTTGTTTTTCGCATTTTAATACTCCTTTAACCTTTAATACATATGTAAGTATGCCACATTTTTGCAGAATTTCAACAAAGATATGTATACAATCTTAAATTATACTATTTTTACATTTTATATTTATACGTTAAAATGTCGCTTTTATCTTTGAGAGCGTGGGACACCATATTTACCGAATACCCCGTTCTATGCGCTATATCCGAAAGTGTAGCCTGCCTCATTTTTCCACCTTATACTCTACGTTTTTGCACACCGTCTTGCCGTCATAAAGCATATAGGTACAAAGCTCATTAAAGCCACCTTTACCATCTGTCATTTCCATATGCAAGGTATATGTACGGCGTATTTCCTTACCGTTTTCATCAGTCATATCGGTATAAATATCAATATTTTCAAAGCACACTCTTACATACTTATATCTTTCTCTCTGTGCTTCTTCATACCAATACTCCGTATACTCATTACCCTCATCGTCCGTAAGCTTTAATCTGAAGGGCATTGAGCTATACTCGCAAAGAGGCAGGTCCTCATTATACTTAATTGAAAACTGCATCTGCTTAAGGGAAGGAATATAGTAAAGGTTATTAAATTCCACAAGCCGTCCCTCGCGGATTGACACCCAAGGCGACTGCATACCATATTTTTCAACCCTCAGGCTTTCGCTGTCTGCTTCATACGCAGCATAAAAAGCATCGTTCATAAGCACTTTTTCAACGATTTTATGGTCGATGCTTCCAAGGCATCTTACAAAAAGAATACCGCAGATAAGCAGTATTATGCCGATGCACAGCCATTTAAGTATTCTTACAACTATATTTTGTTTTTTCGGGGTATCGTCAAAAATATCAGCATTCTCGTTTACATATTCGTTCACATTAACCGCCTCCTATATTATTATATCAGCACATACCGTGTTTTTCAAGCATATTTGTAAAATTTATATTTTAGCATTTACTTATTTTAAAAACTGTAGTATAATGTCCATATATTATTTTATTTACTGTGAAAGGAGGACACCATGCAGGGAAAATTTAAAATTAAAAAGAACAACATCAAAATATCAAAGGCTTCCGACGAAACCGATGCAAGCGAAAACGTCAGCATTGCCCGCAAAACCTTCGGCGAAGGCATACGTATAAGCATTATTACCAGCAATATGGTGGATACCTCCAATTCTTCCCGTGTTCTTTCCCCCATTGAAGCACAAAGAAGAAAACAAGGCACCGTTTCAGATTCTGCAAAACCAAAGAAAAGGCACGCCGTAAGAAGTCTTACGTTAAAATCCGCGCCTCCCATTCCAACAGCCCCAAAAGACCCCATTGTTCAGAAGAAAAAGTGGGTTATTTCGCAGGTAAAATCTCTTCTTTCGGAAATTGATATTTTCTTCGCATTGTCGGTATTGTTTCTTGCCGTCTTCGGCATTGCCTCCGTCAACAGCGCGGCGCACACTTTCGGCGGTTCAAGATTTTTCATAATTCAAAGTTTCGGTGTAATACTCGGTGTATTTATTGCAATACTTTTATCCGTTACCGACTACAGAAGTCTTACTTCAAAATACCGTTTCATAATCGGCATAAATATAACGCTTTTGCTGATAACCTTTATTTTCGGCTCAAGCGTTACCGATGCCACAAACGCCAACTGGATTGACCTTGGTTTTATCAAAATTCAGCCCTCTGAATTTGCAAAGCTTTTATTTATCTTCAGCTTTGCGGTGCATCTCGGTCAGGTGCGAGACAAAATGCACAAGTTCTCCACTGTCTTTTCACTTGCCATCCACGCAGGGCTTATCTTCGGTCTTGTTCTTTTACAAAAAGACCTCGGCTCGCTCACCATTTTCCTTGTAATCTTTATTAGTATGTGCTTTGCTGCAGGCATCAGCATATGGTACTACATTGCAGGCGCATCATTCATTCTCTGTGCTTCGCCCTTTTTGTGGGCAAGGCTCAGTCAATACCAAAAAGACAGAATTATGTTATGCTTTGACGAGTCAATCGACCCTCTCGGCACAGGCATAAGATACCAGCAATTAAGAAGCCAGACTGCTATAGGCAACGGCGGATTTTTCGGCAAGGGCTATATGCAGGGTACGGTAACGCAGGGCATAAGCGGTCACCTGCCTGCCAAGCACACAGATATGATTTTCTCAACAATCTGCGAGGAATTCGGCTTTATCGGCTCTATACTCATTTTGGGCATTACCTGCCTTATGATTTACAGGATTGTTCGTATTGCAATGAAGTGCGGCAACACTACAGGCTCTTACATATGTGTGGGAGTTGCTTCAATGTTTATGATTCAGGTTATAGAAAACGTTGGTATGTGTCTTGGTATTATGCCTGTTATCGGCATTACCTATCCCTTCTTAAGCTACGGCGGCTCTTCCGTTCTCAGTTGTTTTATTGCCGCAGGTATGGTTTTATCGGTTTGCACTCATTCGGAAAAGACATTCTTTTCTTAAAAGATAAAAAAAGGCAAATAAACAAAGCAGTCAGGCTCATTACAATGGCGAACCCCCGACGAGGGTTCGCCCTCATTTCAGCTATTTTAATGGCTGAAAATTCCCCCACTCCTGCGCTTTGTGAAGCATAAGGCGTTTCGCCGTCTAAAGACGGCTACCAAAGACGCCGTCTTTTGAAACTGCAAGCCTTTAAAAAGGCTTGCCCTAAACTTTATAACGGGTTTTGCGACAAGCTAAGGGGATGCACCCATGATGCATCCCCTGTTTTTATCTGTTATACCAATAATCAAGCACCGTTTTTTCGTTAACGCCGTAGTTTTCAAGATACTTTTCATCAAAGTCGAGAACTTCGCCCACGGACAGTACACCTTCTTCATTTCTTGAAAGCGTCGCCATATAAAGAACCTCGCTTGCGTTTCCGCCGCACACCACAATTTTCTTAAAGCTTTCTTTTTCAAGTGCATCCTTGCAGTATGTGTAAAGCTTTTCAAAATCCTGCTTGCTGTCAACCATATGGTAAAGGCTGAGTACGTACCACGCATCCTTTGCGTATTCTTCATAGCCTTTTTCGGGGATAACAGGAATGCCCTTTTCAAGTGCAAAACCGCAGTTTGTGATTTCAAACATATCAACAGCAGAGCTTACGGTTGACTTTATGCTTCTCTTACCGTCCTCAAGCAGAAGCTGTTTATAATAATCGGTAATTTTATCCTGAGTTTTGCTGACAAAGCACTCGTCTTTATCCCCCACTATTTCACCATTATGGGTAAAGGTGACATAGGTCTTATACTCACGTTCAATTGCATCAAAGCTTGTGTGGTGCATAGTCAGCTCATCGCTGTAGCTTTCGTCAAGGCACATAACATACTTATGATTCTCTGCTCTTGCTAAAAAAGCTCCTATTATATTACCACACACCAGCATATACACAACAAAAGTAATTGCAAGAACTACAACACCCCTGACTGTGCACTTTTTTCTGAGAAGTGCATTTTTGGTTTTTGTGCCTGCCCTTAAAAGACGAAGTCCGTATGCACCTCCAAGTGCAAACATTGCTCCCAGAAACGAAAATACAGCCGACATTTTCAAAGAGCTTCCGTTGACACTGAGCAAGCAAAAGGAAAAGACAAAAGCACAGCCCGCAGTATATTTCATATTGTTATAGACAGCATTTCCAACTGCCGCAAGCACAGCCAAAAGCGGAAGAGTACGCACAAGTCCACTTTGAGGCATATAAAGCAAAGCTCCCGCAAAAATCAAAAGTCCGCTGACAAGCATTCTCAGTCCCAAAAGTGGGACTTTTTTATTTGCATTATCCATTGTTATTGCTCCTTTCGGTGACTATCATATTTTATTGAAATACTTTTTTCTGAACTCAAAGGGTGTTTCCTCATTATGATACGAGAAAAATTTGAGAAAGCTTTTATATTCGGGAAAGCCGCATTGCCTTGACACCTGCTTAAGAGAATATTCCGTCGTCATAAGTACGCCCTTTATGTATTTCATTCTCTCGCTGTCAATATACGCCTTTAAGCTCAGACCGAAGTTCTTTTTGAATACTCTTGAAATATAGTCCTTATTATATCCGAAATTATTAGAAATTTCTTCAACCTGGATTTTTCTGTTACTGTTTTCACGTATCCAGTCTGCAACTGTTCCGCAGAAGGGATAGGCGGTATTTGTGTTTTTGCAGGAGGTAATATTTATTTCATTGAGCATAAGTCTTACGTAGCAGTCGCCTGCCTCGGAAGGGTACGCAGGTGTATTTACCGCGTGAAGAAGCTGTTCGGCAAGCATAGTCATTCCCAAATCCGAGCCAAAGGAAACGTGCTTCATATTTCCGTAGCCATCATAGTCTGAGAAAAACTGTATCCAATAAAACTGCACCTCCTTATCTGACACCTCATAACCGCCGTGATGCTTTCCCTTTTCAAGCACAAGGCAGTCTCCCTTATGAAGCTCATACCGTCTGTCCTCCTCGAACATTTTGATTGTTCCCTTTACCACATATATTATTTCATTGAAGTTCACCGTTCTTGACGGATGCTTCCAGCCTGCTCTTTCAGTCAGCTTTCCGCCTGCATCATACACGGCATCAAAATAACTCATATCGTTTTTTTGCCCCTTATATCTTAGGATTACTATTAAATTTTACTATTTCCGATGTATTTTGTCAATACAAGAAATCTTTTTTTGGGGATTTATATTCTTTTTATCGGTACACCGTAAAAATTTATATTGACAACAAGCCTTGTTTATAGTAAAATATTGCCCGTGTTAAAAAATATGAGGAGATATTTATGCAAAAGCTAGTTGAAATTATTGAGAAAAAAGCACTTAAACATACAGGCGAACTATTCTTTGCCGACGGCGAATTCTTTGCCATTTACGACGGCAAGGTTGCAAAGCTTCCCGATTTTTCAGGCGAATTCCGTGCAATATACAAGCTGACAGTTGAAACCGAGCGTTTTATTGTCACCTACCTTGAAGACAACGGACTTGACGCCGAGTATCTTTCGGACAGTCTGAAAATTGCAAAGGGCGACCTTGAACTATACGAAACCGAAATTCCCGACGGACTTGACTACGATTCCTTCAACTATCTTATCGCCTGCGACGAAGCGGGCATCATTCCTTACAACGCATATATGGCGCTTAAAATGGTTGCAGAAGGACTTGAGTCAGGTGTATGGATGCTTCTTGACAGATACGGCGAGTACAAAAATGCTCTGCAGTACCTTTCTGACGGCTGTGAGCTTATTGACTTTGCTTACACCGACGAGAATGATGACGAATACTGGGAAAGTATACTTTCAAATCTTGAAAGCTACATCTTTAAGGGCGGAGAAATATTTTAGCATAGCAAAACGGAGCCGAAAAGCTCCGTTTTTTATTTACAATGCTCCGTTTTTTATAAGCGTGTCTCTCAAAACATCGCTGTCAACTATTTTGTATCGGCTTTTTCACAACATAGTGCATCACTTGTGTTTCCTCTCTCTGAGTAATCAACGTTTGACCACATTAAGCAAAGTGTGGGAGGCATTACGTTATACAGCTCATCGCCAACATTAAATTTTCAAGTACATTTACGCTGTCTTACGGCAGACATTTTCCGCTGTAAGAGCTATGGTGTTTTTTCTTCTTCTGCTATTTTTTACACATTTTTTACCGAATCTTCTGCACCTTTCCCTTCCCAGAGCTCCAACTCCCATAAGCAATGCTCCTGAAATCATAATAGCAAAGCTTTTAAAGAAGGATGCGCTCATTGTTTCATATCCGCCTGCTCCTGCAACAATAATTATAATTCCTGAAACAATTGTAAAATTAAATATTTTTTTCATTTATAATTTCTCCTTTGCTTTATTCTATACTTTTATTATAAAGCATCGTGTGTCCAAAAAAAAGGACTTTGACTTAGCAATGGAGCACAATAATTATAAAATTAAATGCAAGCAAATTCACTTACTTCAAAAAAGATTCAATAAGTATAAAAAACAGAAAACGGTTCCTTGCCATACAAAAAACTTCCATAAATCAAAAAGCCACGGCGAAATCAATCGTCATGGCTTTAAGATATTCATTATGAATGAACCATAAGAAACAAGAATTAGTTAGCTCTTGTTACCTTATTGGAACGAAGGCAGCGAGAACATACGTTAACTGTCTTATGAGTTCCGTTTTCAACTACCTTAACCTTACGGATGTTGGGCTTAAAGGTTCTGTTTGTCTTTCTGTTAGAGTGAGATACGTTGCAACCGAATGTAACGCCCTTACCGCAAACTGCGCACTTTGCCATTTAAAACACCTCCATTTATGTTATCTTTTTTAATTAACATTTTCATATACGGGAAGTCCCTCCCATATGCAACGGTGGTATTATAACACATACTTTCGGAAAAATCAAGTGTTTTTGAGATTTTTTTTGCATTTTTTTCAAATTTTCAAATTTTGCTTAAAAAAGCCTCGTTTTTGGCTCTATTCTTAGCTTTTCTGAGGGTAAAAAAATCAAAAAAAGTGCCTATTTTTAAAAAAATTACGATTTTTTACTCATCTTTGCGTAGTTTCCCATAATTTTCTTTGTTCCCACTTTATCAAAGGCAACCTCATACATCACATCATTTGACATATTCTTTGCGGAAAGTACAAATCCGTCGCCGAAAATGGGATGCGTCACGCTGTCGCCCGCCTTAAACGTATTTGAATTCTGCGGCTGAGAAGCTGTCTTTTTGGGCATTGCCGTTGTCATTTCGTACTCTTTCTTCCGCTTATTCCAGGGGGCGTCTTGCGAGAAAATATATTCCCTGTTTATCTGCTTTGGTGCAGTAAAGCCTCCGTAGCCTGAGTATTCATTTACAAAGTCAGACTGCATCTGCTCCATTCGTGTAAAGTAAGCTTGCTCATATTCGCAGAACTGTTCGGCAATTTCGTCGATAAATCTTGAACGGCGGTTGAAGTCCGTTTTACCGTACATCATTCTTGAATTGCAATGAAGCAGGAAAAGACGTTTCTTTGCTCTTGTAATGGCAACGTAGCAAAGGCGGCGTTCTTCTTCAAGCTCTTCTTCATCCATACTTGACTGTGCGCCCGGAAATATGTTTTCTTCAAGTCCCGACACAAACACGCAAGGAAATTCAAGACCCTTTGAGGAGTGCACCGTCATCATTACAACGGCAGGTGCTTCGGGATCATAGTTATCTACGTCCGACACAAGCGCCACCTCTTCAAGAAAGCCCGCAAGAGTTGCCTCGGCGTCATTTTCATCATATTGAACGGCGTTGGAAACAAGCTCCTTTACGTTTTCCGTTCTATCCTTGCCTTCCGTTTCGTCAAGCGCCTTGAGCATTTCAAGATAGCCTGATTTATCAAGCACCTTTTCAACAAGAGCGCCAAGGCTAAGTGTTGATGCGCTTGCTATCAGCTCATCCATCATTTCTGCAAAAAGCCCAAGCTTTGCGTTGCTTCTTGACAGCGACGGAAACATAGCCGCATTTCTGCAAACCCACAGCATATCCTTGTTCTCGTCAATGGAAATTCTGTCAACTTCATCTATTGTAGCATCGCCGATACCGCGCTTGGGAGTATTGATTATTCTCTTTAATCTTACCTTATCGTTAGCGTTTGCTATAACGCAAAGGTATGCCACAACGTCCTTTACTTCTTTTCTGTCGTAGAAGCGTGTACCGCCTAAGATTCTATATGGAATACCGCTTTTTGCAAACACCGTTTCAAGGCTGTTTGACTGGGCATTGTTTCGGTAAAGCACCGCAAAATCGCCAAAGTTATAGCTATTATCTCCTGTAAGTTCTGTTATTTTATCAACAACATACTGTGCCTCGGCGTTCTGGTCTTCGCACTTTTTGACGGTCACCTTTTCGCCGCCCTTATTCTGCGTCCAAAGCGTTTTGCCCTTACGTCCGCCGTTATTTTTTATAACGGAATTTGCCGCGCCTATTATCATATCAGTGGAACGGTAATTCTGCTCAAGCTTTACTACTCTTGCTTTATCAAAATTTTTATCAAAGGACAGTATATTTTCAATTGTTGCCCCTCTGAACTTATAAATACTCTGGTCATCGTCGCCTACAACCATAATGTTTTTCTGCTCATTACAAAGCAGGCTTGTCAGCACAAACTGTGCTTTATTGGTATCCTGATACTCATCCACAAGTATGTACTTAAAGCGGCGTCTATACTTATCAAGCACATCGGGACATTCCTTGAAAAGCTTTACCGTAAGGCAGATTATATCGTCAAAGTCAACTGCGTTTGCCGTTCTCTTTTTGTTTTCGTAAAGCTTATACAGCCTTGCAATGCCGTTCTTTCTTATATCATTTACGGCAACGGAGGCAGCATACATATTTTCATCTATCAGCTTTTCCTTGTTTCTGCTGATTTCGGAAAGCACGCTTTTTGCAGGGAACATTTTATCGCTTAATTCAAGCTCCTTTATGCAGTCATTCATCAGCTTTTTCTGGTCATCCGTATCGTAAATGGTAAAGGTGCTATCACGTCCGATTTTGTCTATATGTATTCTGAGAATTTTTGCACACACCGAATGAAACGTGCCTGCCCATATTGCAAGTGCATCGCTTCCAAGTGTTTTTTCAAGCCTGTCCTTCATTTCCTTTGCCGCTTTATTTGTAAAGGTAATAGACAGAATTTCATAAGGACTTGCCTTATCAACGGCAAAGGTATTGAGAGCATTTTCAAGCATAGCTGTATCGGGACTAACCTCAGATGCCACCTTTTCAAGCAGCTGTATATACGGCTCAGGAAGCTTCTCCTCAGGTATATCCGTTATTTCCATAGCTCTGCCGTATTTTATCAGGTGCGCTATTCGCTGTACAAGCACAGTTGTTTTTCCACTTCCCGCACCTGCAAGCACAAGCAGAGGACCGTCGGAAATATACACCGCTTCCCTTTGCTTTTCGTTAAGCTTTGAATAATATTTATCAAAAAGCTTTTTTCTTACATCAACATATCTTTGTAATAATGTCACTTTATTTCTCCATCTTCTGATTAAATTTACATTCATACACATATCTTCCGCCCGTCACAATTTCCTTTACGTCGGGAAGAATCACTTCTGCAGTTGTACTATTTGGAATTTCAAGCTCAATTTAGAGTATACCATATATTCCGCTTAAAATCAACACCAAAACTTGCAAAAAAATGATATTCCGCAGCTATTTTTTACAGTATATATATTGACAAAAAAATACCTGCGTTATAAAATATATAAAATAGGTTAGTTATGCATATTTGAAATTCCACGGAGGCGGCCAATGAACACTTTCACATACAGCGGCAAAAATAGACGGGAAATTTCCTTTCCCTTAGGCGGCATCGGTACAGGCTGTATTGGACTTTGGGGTAACGGAGAACTCGGAAGGCTTGAAGCAGTTAACCGTAACGGCTTCTTTGCAGCACCAAAGCCCTTTTTTGCAATTAAATCCGAAAAGGACGGAAAGCTTATTTCAGCAAAAAAATTGATTCAGGACAGCTCGGAAAATTTCAGTAATGCCGGTGTCTGCGAATGTTTTTCGGAAAGTGACTTTGCTTGCTCGTTTCCTTTTGCAAAGTTGAGCTTCAAAGACAGTAATTTCCCTTGTGATGTTACAATGACTGCCTTCAATCCTTTTATACCTTTAAACGGAACAGATTCTGGAATCCCCGCAGCTTTTTTTGAATTTGAGGTTTGCAATACGGGCAAGGACGCCCTTGACTACACCATTTGCGGTGTGCTTGACAACAACTTTAACGGTACGTGCAACACAGCGGGCTGTACAAGCAATGGTGCTGCTTACATTTTTATGGACGGCAGATGTGAAATGCCCCAAGCCTCCTATGGCAATATATGCATTGCAACCGACAGCAAAAACATTTCCTTTTGCGAATATCTTGACAGCGATTCAGAGTCATATGACGCTTTTATGAGCATCTTCACTTCAATGCCCACTTTTAACGAGGCGGACAGCATTTACAAAACTGTACAAGGCGTTTGCAGTGCTCTTGCGGCACATTTTTCCCTCAACCCCGGTGAACGTAAGCTTATAAAGTTTCTGATTTCGTGGTATTTTCCTTATATGAACACCATCAATACGTCAAAGGAAAATACAACTTCAGATGCGGTACGCAATTACTATGCACAGTATTTTGAAAGCAGCATTGAATGCACCTCATACTGTTTTAAGCATTGGAAAAGACTGAAGGATGAAAGTCTTATTTTTTCAAAAACGCTTTTAGGCTCTACCCTGCCTGTGGATATGCTTAAAGCTGTGTCGGAAGGCTTGCAGGAGCTCAAAAGTCCCCGCTGTCAGTGCATTGACGGAGGATTGTTTTTCGGTGAGCCGTTAAAGCGTTGGATGTTTTCAGAGCCTTTGCTTTATCTTTTCCCTTCTCTGTTTTGGTCAATGCTTGAAAGCCGTTTTCTGTACGCTATGGACGGTGACGGAAAAATCAGCTGTGAGCTTATAGCTCCTACTCCAAAATCAGCTGTTTTTTCCTCCGAGCACAATGTCAAGCAGGACTTAGAGGTTCAGCTTGCTGTCATAATAGGCGTTCATCGTTTTTTCAGGCTGAGCGGCAACGAAGACGGGTTGATTGAAAGCTGGTATTATGTATCAAAAGCTGCTGACTGCTGTTCAGAACAGCTCAAAGCAATGCTGAAAAACGGTCTTTACAATGTTGATGACCGAATTCTGTTTTTATACTTAAATGCGATGAAGGCGGCAATGGACATTGCCTACACCGTCAAAGACAAAAAAAGAGCCGAATCTTATCACGCCGTTATCTGCAGTTTTTCTGAAAACGTAAATGAAAAGGAGCATATTTGCCGCCTTATGTACAGGCACGGATACGCAGAAGCAGCTCTTATGCTGTGTGACGGAAAAACCGCTGAAGCGAAAGAGCTTATTTCATCACTTGCCGACAACGGACCTGATATGACAAGCTATGCTCTTCTTTGTGCCATAAGCGGTTTTGAATATGATGCCTACACAAAGCAAATCGGCTTTTCTCCCCTGTCAGACTACTGTCCTCTTGATTTCGGCGATACCTTCAGGTGCTTCTTCAGCGTAGCGGGCGGTTACGGATATGTGGAAGAAGGCATTGACTACATCGAGGTAAATATGGTTTCGGGAAAGCTTGACATTAAGTCCTTTGCCGTTCCAAGAACACCGAGGCTGGTTCAGTACGGCGGAAGAAACTGGAGATTTACCGATACAGGTCTTTGTGCTACACTCGACACAAATCTTGAAGTTACTCCCGACAAAAAGCTTACAATTTTAATTGATACTAAACCACAAAAGTAAGGATAAATTATGGAAGCATTAAGAAAAAGCGATTACAACTATTATCTTCCCGAGGAGCTTATTGCGCAGGTTCCTGCAGAAAAAAGAGATATGTCAAGGCTGTTTGTTCTTGACAGACAGAAGAACAGCTACGAGCACCGTCATTTCTGTGACATCAAGGAATATCTGCGTCCGGGAGATTGTCTTGTTCTCAACAACTCAAAGGTTATCCCTGCACGTCTTTTCGGTCACAGATACATCAAAGACAGCGAAGGAAATCTTACAAAAAACTTAGGTGAGACGGTAATAGAGGTTCTTCTTCTCAAAAGAGTCCAGGACAAAAAGTGGGAGTGTATTGTTCATCCCGGCAAAAAAATGACTGTGGGTACACGTGTACACTTTTCCGACAAGCTTGAAGCGGAGGTTATCGACATTCTTCCCGACGGCAACAGAATTTGCGAGTTTTTCTACGACGGCGAGTTTTACGCAATCCTTGACGAGGTTGGCGAAATGCCACTTCCTCCCTACATCACAAGCCGAGAAAGCGAAAAAAGCAGATACCAGACCGTATATGCACTTCACGAGGGTTCAAGTGCCGCACCCACGGCAGGGCTTCATTTTACCCAAGAATTATTGGCTGAAATAAAGGCTATGGGTGTAAAAATTGTTTACGTTACGCTTCACGTGGGTCTTGGCACCTTCCGTCCCGTAAAAGAGGACATTATCACAAATCACAAGATGCACTCGGAATTCTATTCCATAAGCGTTGAAAGTGCCGAAGCTATCAACGCAACAAAGAAAAACGGCTCAAGAGTTATATGCGTTGGCACAACAAGCTGCCGCACCATTGAATCTGCCGCAAGCGAAGACGGCTTTGTAAGTCCCGGAAGTGACAACACTGAAATTTTTATTTATCCCGGCGGAAGAAAAATCAGGGTTACCGACTGTCTTATTACAAACTTCCACCTTCCCGAAAGTACCCTTATTATGCTTGTTTCTTCCTTTGCTTCGAGAGAAAAGATTCTTGATGCCTACAGGGTTGCGGTGGAGGAAAAGTACAGGTTTTTCAGTTTTGGTGATGCAATGTTTATTATATAGACATATTGATATATTACCTCAAATTATTATAACCATATTGTAAATTGGGTGACGGCACCCATAAAAAACATCATTATAGTAGATGAGCAAGGTAAAAAATATTTTCCTTTTTTTATTTTTGATATTTATTTTTTATCAGTCACAAGCTCGCTTACAACTGCGGCACCGAGTATAAGCACAGCACCTACAATCCCACACACGTCCATTCCCTCTCTCAGCAAAAATACCGACAGAAGTATTGAAAAGGCAGGGTCTATATAGCTGTAAATTGCAACTGTCTGCGCATTTACCCTCTGCACACAACCAAAATACACAGCATAGGCAAAGCCCGTATGTACAATTCCCACAGTCAAAAGCAGCAAGACTGTCGCAATGCCCATATTCTTAATATTGCCCATACCCGTTACAAGGTTATAGGGTGTTATGACAAGCGCCGCCACAAAAAGCTGCACAAGGGTACTGTCAAAGGATGAAATATCTTTAAAGAAACGATTGGTAATTATTACCGTTGTATAGAATACCGCCGCGCAAAGCCCCATTACAATGCCCTGGATGCTGACATTCTGAGATCCTGACAGTATGCCGGAAACAAGTACCATTCCAACAAGTGCCACAGGCACACACAGTACTTTTTTTGCCGACAGCTTTTCTTTGAGCACAAGGGGTGCCATAATAATCAGCATAACAGGCTGCATATAATAGCAAAGTGTTGCCACCGCAACCGAGGTATAGTTATACGCCTCAAAGAGAAAAATCCAGTTTATTCCTATTGCCGCACCTGATATTGCAAGGTAAAGCAAATTCTTTTTTATTGCAGAAAAATCAGGCTTTTGTCCTCTTACAAGCATTACCGCAAGAAGAAAAGCCGCACCGAGGTAGCCTCTTGTCATTGCGATAACGCCTGACGGCAAGGGTATGTATTTTACAAATATTCCGATTGTGCCGAATATCAACATTGAAACAGACAGTTTTAGTTTATTTATCATATTAAAGCTCCATCGTTCTGGTAAAAATCACATATCCCTGCCGAAAAGCAGGGATATTTCAATTATTGGATAGTAAATTTAAGGCTGATGTCCGCCGCCTTTACGGAATGAGTAAGAGCACCTATGGAAATAAGGTCAACGCCGGTTTGTGCAACCGCCCTCAGGTCCTTATCTCCCATATTGCCCGAGGCTTCAAGAAGGGCTCTGCCGTCTGTTATTTCAACGCATTTTTTCATCTCGTCGTTTGTCATATTATCAAGCATAATAATATCTGCGCCTGCATCTATAGCTTCAAGGAGCATTTCTTCATTTTCAACCTCAACCTCGATTTTCAAGGTATGGGGTGCTGTTTTTCTTGCATTTTTCACGGCATTTGTTATACCGCCCGAAACCGCAATATGATTATCCTTAATAAGAATACCGTCAGCAAGGTTAAATCTATGGTTTGTACCGCCGCCCACTCTTACTGCGTATTTTTCAAGAACGCGAAGACCGGGGGTTGTCTTTCTTGTATCGGCAATTTTTGCGTATGTTCCTTCAACACAGCAAACTGCCTCATTCGTTCTTGTTGCAATGCCCGTCATTCTCTGAAGAAGATTGAGGGCAGTTCTTTCTCCCGTAAGCACGTTTCTTGCGTTACCTGTCACGGTCGCTATACAATCGCCCTTTTTGACAAAGTCTCCGTCCTTTACGTTTGCGTCAAAGTCAATATTTTTATCAACCGTATGGAAAACAAGCTCCGCAATTTCAAGGCCGCATATTATCATATCTTCCTTGGCAATAAATCTGCCGTATGCTGTTTTATCAGCGGGGATTGTAGTCTCTGTTGTAATATCTCCCGTTCCCACGTCTTCATTAAGCGCCATTTCTATTATTCCCGTAACGAGAGGGTTTGTAAGAAGGCTCATTTTTTAACTTCCTTTCTTTATTTTACAAGATAGTGGGAGCCGATGCTCTCTTTTCTTGCAATCGCTTTTTCGGTAATTATAATTGAATTTGATACCGCGTTCCACAGCCAATAGTGAAGCTGTCTTTCGAATTTGCAGTCCTTATACTTTTCACGTATTTCATAAAACCTGGACAAAGCCTTTTCCATTTTTTCTGTCTTTCTCACAGGTCCTACGTACTTTGTCATAAGTATTTTCATTTCGGTTATATCCTGCTTTACCTGTCGATCGTCGGGGCAGGGCACATTATACCTTTCAGCCTTTGGCAAAACATACTCATAATCACGGCTGGGACGGAAATCCCTGTTTATCTGCTGTGCCGCACGGCGTCCGAAAACAAGACATTCAAGTGTAGAATTACTTGCAAGTCTGTTTGCTCCCTGAACTCCCGTACAAGCAACCTCTCCGCAGGCATACAGTCCCGACACGCCCGTTCTGCCGTCAAGGTCTGTTCTTACGCCGCCCATATGGTAATGCTGGGTAGGTCTTATGGGGATTTTATCGCCTGGGACGTTTATGCCCAGAGATTTACACTTATTATAAATGGTAGGAAAGCGTTTACTAAAGAACTCTTCGCTCATACACGAAACATCAAGATAGGCTGTATCCGTTCCTGTTCTGTCAAGCTCCTTTAAAATTTCACGTGTTACAATATCACGGGGAGCAAGGTCACAAAGGGAATGTTTATTATACATAAAAGGCTCGTCCTTTTTGTTTTTCAGCACTCCGCCCTCGCCTCTTACAGCCTCGGATATAAGGAACATCTTGCCGTTTTCTTCACCTATTGCAAGGGCTGTGGGATGAAACTGCACAAACTCCATATCCTTAGTACTAGAGCCTGCACGCACACACGCGGCAATTCCGTCACCTGTTGAATACATCGGATTTGTGGTATATCTGTAAAGCTGTCCGATAGCGCCCGTTGAAACAACAACGTTTCTGCAAAGCATAACGCTGTGCTCTTTACCTGTATTTACAACAACGCCCATTACGCCTGTTTTATCGGTGAGCACGTCCACAAGATATGTATCGTAAAGCACGTCTATATTCTCTCTTTTTGACACGACCTCGCCAAGGCGCTTTGTCATAAGCATACCCGTAGCATCGCCGCCGCAATGGAGTATTCTTGAGCAGTTATGTCCGCCCTCTCTTGTTACAATAATGTTGCCATCTTCGTCTCTGTCAAAGGGCACGCCCATATTTATCATTTCAATTATATCATCGGGGCCTTCTTTGACCATTGTTTCGACAGCCTTAAGGTCGCAATGGCCTGCGCCTGCCGTAAGAGTATCATTAATATGTGCTTCAAAGGAGTCGGATTCACGTGTAACGGCGGCAATACCTCCCTGAGCAAGCCAGGAGGAGCCTATATCAAGTCCGCCCTTTGTGATGAGGGCAACGGAAAGCTTATCCGATATTTTCAAAGCGCAGTAAAGTCCCGCAAGACCTGCGCCGACAACAATGACATCATATTTTTGCGTACGTTTTACCTTTGCAAAATCAGAGAACAAATATCTTCTCATTGCCTTACCTGCTTTCCTTGATAATGATAACACAAAATAACTCAGATAAAATCTATAAACTTATTCCATTATAACACAGCTTTTTCCATAATACAATAGTTTTTTCACATTTTTTGCCATATGCAAAATAATCAAGAATTAAATGTTTTTTCTTTACAATTTGGAAAAATATCTTGACTTTTGAAGCAAAATTTGATAAAATTGTTAAAAAAATATATTATGAAAGGAACATTCTTATGCAAAGAGAAAAATTTTCTTCACGTCTCGGCTTTATTCTCATATCCGCAGGATGTGCGATAGGTCTTGGCAATGTATGGCGTTTTCCCTACATCGTAGGTCAGTACGGCGGTGCGGCATTCGTACTTATTTACCTTATATTTCTTGCAATTTTTGGACTTCCCATTATGGCTATGGAATTTTCCGTAGGCAGAGCAAGTCAGAAGGGTCCCGTATCAAACTTCAAAACCCTTGAGCCCAAGGGCTCAAAGTGGCACATTGCCTCGCCCTTTATGGTAATCGGTAACTATCTTCTTATGATGTTCTACACCGTTATCACAGGCTGGATGCTCAACTACGTATTCAAGTTTGCAACAGGAACATTTACAGACAAGACACCCGCAGAGGTAGGCGGCGTATTTGACAGTATGCTCGCCTCATGGCAGGAGCTTGCACTTTGGATGGTTATTGCAGTTGTATTCGGCTTTGCCGTTTGCAGTCTCGGTCTTAAAAACGGTGTTGAAAAGGTCACAAAGGTAATGATGGTTGCTCTGCTGTTTATTATGCTCTTCCTTGCGGTAAGAAGTATGACTCTCGGCGGAGATGCCATAAAAGGTCTTAAATTCTACCTTGTTCCCGACTTTGGCAAAATAAAGGAGGCAGGTATCGGCGAAGTACTGTACGCCGCCCTTGGTCAGTCCTTTTTTACTCTCAGCATCGGTATTGGCTCTATGGCTATCTTCGGAAGCTACATTTCCAAGGAAAGACGTCTTTTCGGCGAAAGTATGAGCATTTGTCTGCTTGACACCTTTGTTGCATTTACTGCAGGTCTTATTATTTTCCCTGCCTGCTTTGCATACGGTGTTAACCCCGGTGAAGGTGCAGGTCTTGCATTTGTAACACTTCCCAACATCTTTGTTCAGATGAAAGGCGGTCAGATTTTAGGAACCCTCTTCTTCGTCTTCCTTGCCTTTGCCGCACTTTCAACGCTTATTGCGGTATTTGAAAATATTATAAGCTTTGCTATGGACGGCCTTGGATGGTCAAGAAAAAAATCGGTTATCGTTAATCTTGTTGCAATGATCGTTCTTTCAATGCCGGCAGTTCTCGGTATGAATGTTCTTTCTTGGCTTCCCATTCCCAAAGCTCTCGGCGGTTCAATTGACGGCATTGAAGACTTTATCGTTTCCCAAAACCTTCTGCCTTTAGGAAGCCTTGTTTATCTTCTCTTCTGCGTTTCCAAGAAAGGCTGGGGCTGGGACAACTTTATTGCGGAATGTGATGAAGGCAAGGGACTTAAGTTTCCAAAATTTGCCAAGGTTTATTTAAAGTACATTCTTCCAATACTTCTTATTGCGGTATTTGTTTTCGGATACCTCACAAAGTTCGGTGTTGTTAAGTTCTAAAGCAAATTCTATTTTTTCAGAGAAGCTGAGTTTTCGGCTTCTCTTTTTTGCTTATGAACACAAAAAAGCTGCCTCAAACGAAGCAGCTTTAATTGTTATCAAATCTAAATTACACCTTATAATCAAGCTTAAACTTTTCGCCGCAGCCGTAGTTTTCGTAAACATAGTCGATATCCTTATCACCTCTACCAGAAAGACAAGCGAGAATTGAGCCTGACTTATGTTCCTTAGCATATTTTATGGCATATGCAACTGCGTGTGCACTTTCAATCGCGGGAATGATGCCTTCATATCTTGAAAGCAGGAAGAAGGCTTCCATTGCTTCGTCGTCGCTTATAGCTTCATAGTGAATACGTCCCGCATCTCTAAGGTATGCGTGTTCGGGTCCGACACCGGGATAGTCAAGTCCACTTGCCACAGAGTACACAGGAAGGGGTTCACCATTTTCGTCCTGGAGCACATATGTATCAAAGCCGTGGATTCTGCCCTTTGTACCGAACTTCATTGTTGCCGCATGGTCACCTACATTTCCCCCTCTGCCCAAGGGCTCAATGCCGTAAATTTCAACAGGGTCTGCAAGGAAAGGGGTAAACATACCAAGGGAATTTGAGCCTCCGCCAACGCACGCAGTAACAGCATCGGGCATAATGCCTGTCATCTCAAGAAACTGTTCTCTTGCTTCTATACCGATAATTGCCTGGAAATCTCTTACCATTTTAGGGAACGGATGAGGACCGAGGGCTGAGCCGATACAGTAAATCGCTGTATCAAATTCATTAAGGTATGCTTCAAATGCCGCATCGCACGCTTCCTTAAGTGTCTTAAGTCCCTTGGTTACGGGAACAACATTTGCACCGAGCATCTTCATTCTGATTACATTGGGATGCTGCTTTGCAATATCAACCTCGCCCATATAAACGTCACATTCCATACCGAAGTAACCCGCCGCCGTAGCAATTGCAACACCGTGCTGACCTGCACCTGTTTCGGCAATAATCTTTTTCTTGCCCATATACTTTGCAAGAAGTCCTTCGCCCATACAGTGGTTAAGCTTATGAGCTCCTGTGTGGTTAAGGTCTTCACGCTTAAGGTATATCTGGCAGTTGCCGAAAATTTTACTCAGTCTTTCGCAATGGTAAACAGGTGTAGGTCTGCCCTGAAATTCTTTTCTTATTCTTCTCAATTCATTGATAAACTGTGCCGAGTGGCAGATTGCTTCGTAAGCTTCATCAGCCTTTTTGAAGGCTTCGTTGAGCTCAGGTGTAAGATATGCACCGCCGTAAGGACCGAAGTATCCGTCCTCTGATGGAAATTCCTTTAAATAATTATCAAAATCTCTGTACTTATTCATTTTTATTCTCCTTTGATATATACATTCATTTATTTACCGATATTGAAGCTTTTGATTTTACAGCGTAACACGCCATCGTTTTGTTAATAACATAAGCTTTTCCTCTTTTCCGTAAAACAACAAAAAAACTCTCATCCCGTTGGGACAAGAGCTACTTGTTATACCACCCAAACAAGCCTTTCGGCTGCCGTTTTTGTGTACCGTCATACACACGCCTTTGTTAACACAGTGCACTCTGCGTCAGCCGTACTCACGTATTGTCCGCTTTCAGGATGCCCTCGGAAGTCCATTCGGAAAAATCACGTGTACCGCACTCTCAGCATCGGCGGCTCTCTTTGACAGAGGTTATTTTACCTACTTACTCTTCCTCATCGGTTTATAGTGGGATTATACACCTTTATTTTTAATTTGTCAAGAGTTTTTTTCCTTCTTGATTTTTAAAGAGCAATATGCTATACTTATTAAAAAATCTTTACAAATCAGGGGTGAAAACTTTTGAGAAACAAATCCAACAAGCATCTCGGCATTGAAATTGACCCTGAGCTTCATTACAAATTACACTACATTTCAAAATATGAGGGAAGAAGTGCAAACGGGCAGATTCTTTATCTCATTCGTCAATGTGTAAAGAAATTTGAAGAAATAGACGGAGTAATACAAATACCCGACGATATTAAAATAAATACCGCCAAATAATGATATTTTAATACAGTATTTTATGAAAAAACGTGGTAATTTGACATAATTTGCACAATGTCACGTTCCATTCACACTATATCGTTGTTTTTTTTACAATTATGGTGTACAATATCAGCATGAAAATCAAATCCCTGTGAAGATTACGGAATCACCTTTGTGAAACCGTACTCAGAGGGGCTCTGGAGAATCCCGTTTGTTCGGGTGCCGAAGGTGCAAGGCGAAAGCCGAAACTCTCAGGCAAAAGGACAGAGAAATATTATATCTTAAAAGATATATTTCTGTTTGTTTTTCTTCTCCAGATACTGATTTTTCAGTATCTTTTTTTTATTTTTCTTTAGGAGGAAAAAATTATGCAGGCAAAACTTCTTGAGTTGGTTAAGACAGCCAACGGCTATCTTGCAGACTATATTCTTATCGTTCTGCTGGTAGGTACAGGTCTTTGGTTCACCTTTAAAACCAAATTCGTACAGGTTCGCTGCTTTGGCGAGGGTATGAAAAAGGTATTCGGCAATCTTTCACTTAAGGGCGGCAAGAACGAAAGCGGTCTTTCTTCCTTCCAGGCACTTGCTACTGCTATTGCTGCGCAGGTAGGTACCGGTAACATCGTTGGTGCTTCGGGTGCTATTCTTGTGGGCGGTCCCGGTGCTATCTTCTGGATGTGGATTATCGCATTCCTCGGTATGGCTACAATTTACGCAGAAGCAACTCTCGCTCAGGAAACAAAAGTAATGGGTAAAGACGGTGAAATCCACGGCGGTCCCGTTTACTATATGAAGAAAGCATTTACAGGTAGCTTTGGTAAATTCCTTGCCGTGTTCTTCTCAATCGCAGTAATTATTGCTCTCGGATTCTTTGGCACAATGGTACAGTCCAACTCCATTGCAGAATCAATGAACACCGCTTTTGGTGTTGAAGGCTGGGTTGTAGGTTTAATCCTTGCGGCAATTGCAGCATTTATCTTTATAGGCGGTATTCAGAGAATTGCTTCCGTTACTGAAAAGCTTGTTCCTATTATGGCTGGTCTTTTCCTTCTGGGAGGTCTTGCTGTGCTTGTTGTTAACATCAAGTATGTTCCTGCAACCTTTGGTATGATCTTCAAGTATGCCTTTACTCCCGAAGCCCTCATAGGCGGCGGTATCGGTGCAGCTCTTAAAACAGCTATCAGCCAGGGTGCTAAGCGTGGTCTTTTCTCCAACGAAGCAGGTATGGGTTCAACTCCTCATGCACACGCACAGGCTAACGTTGAAAAGCCACACGACCAGGGTGTTGTTGCTATGATTGGTGTGTTCATTGATACATTTATCGTACTTACAATGACAGCTCTTGTTGTTATCACAATGCTTTATAAAGGCGACTACAAACTTGCTGATGCAGTAAGAAATTCTGAAAAAATCACTATTGAGGTTGAAACTTTTGATGAAAACGGTAATCTCGTAAGTACAGACGAACAATATGAGACAAATATGTTCAAGATTGCAACTAATCAGGAAAACAGTAATGTAATCTCTGAACTTGTTACTGCAAAGAAGCTTGAAATTACAGATACTTCTGCTAACTTTGATGACAGTTATAAGTCAGTTGCTGAGCTTAAGCCACATAACAAAAATGTTACAGAACTTGTTGCTGTTGCATCTAAGTACCTAATGGTTGATTCTAAAACATATAGTTCAATTTCAAGTGATAACACACTTACTGTTGATGAAGCCGTTTCAGTTCTTATGAACAACAAATGTCTTGAAAATGTAAACTATGTTTCCAAGACAAATGCAATGCAGACAGCAGTAGGTGTAGCATTCGGTTCAAGCTTCGGCAACATCTTCGTTGCTATATGCCTTCTCTTCTTTGCATTCTCAACGATCATCAGCTGGAACTTCTTCGGTAAGATTAACGTTCAATCGC
>JAZRKT010000086.1:0-7090 GCA_045646465.1 Eubacteriales bacterium
TGGCCTCCGACTTCTCGGTGTGGGTGATACAGTGAGGATTGTTGCAATAAACACCCTTGCGCTTTTCGCCGCTGATACGTCTGTCGTCAACGCCCTTTGTGCCGAGAAGCATCAGAATAAGAGCCATTCTTATGTATCTGCCGTACATCGCCTGGTCAAAGTAATCTGCTCTCGGATCCTCATCAACATCTACATTGATCTCTGTCACCCTGGGAAGGGGATGCATTATGGAAAGATCCTCTTTTGCCATAACAAGCTTTGATGCGGTAAGCTCGTAGGAGTCCTTAAGTCGCTCGTACTGCTCTTTTGACTCAAATCTCTCTGCCTGAATTCTTGTCATATAGAGAATATCAAGCGAGGGGATTGCACTCTCCAGATTTTCGGTTTCAACATACTCGCATCCGCCGGTAAAGAGATGATCGTCCTTCACATAATCCGGGAGAGAAAGCTCCTCGGGAGAAATAAGAACAAAACGAACATTTTCATATCTGGACATCGCCGCAATAAGCGAATGTACCGTTCTGCCATACTTAAGGTCGCCGCAGACACCAATCACAAGGTTGTCAAAGTGGCCCTTTTTCTTATAAATTGTAAGAAGGTCGGTGAGAGTCTGTGTGGGATGGAAATGACCTCCGTCGCCCGCGTTGATAATCGGTACTGTTGCCACTCTCGATGCCACGATAGGTGCACCCTCTTTGGGATGGCGCATAGCAATTATATCAGAGTACGCGCTAACCATTCTTATGGTGTCGGACACAGTTTCTCCCTTGGTTACAGAAGAGGATCCCGCCTGGTCAAAGCCGAGAACCTGTCCGCCAAGACTCATCATAGCCGATGTAAATGAAAGTCGTGTTCTTGTAGATGGCTCAAAAAAGAGCGAGCCGAGAATCTTTCCCTTACAGCTGTCGCTGTAAAGATTGGGATGCTCCATTATGTCCGAAGCGAGACGAACAAGGCCGTCAATTTCCTCCACGGAAAGATCAAGAATATTTACAAGATTTCTCATTTTTACAACTCCTTGCTAACAATAGTTTGCATTTTATGCCTTTGCGCCGTAAATTGTCAGGTAATTTTTAATTCTCTCAACGTTCTCGAGATTTTTCTCATCCTCGGAAAGATATTCGATAATGTCATAAACGTCAACTACTGAGTAAACGGGGAAACCAAACTCCTCGCCAACCTCTGCCATAGCGCTTTTCTCGCCCTTACCCTTTTCCTTACGGTCAACCATTACGAAGGTTGCAATAACCTTGGAATCAAGGCAGGAGAGAATCTCCATGCTCTCGCGAATAGCGGTGCCTGCGGTGATAACATCCTCAACAATAACGATCTCCTCACCCGCGGTGGGCTTGTATCCTACGAAAACGCCGCCCTCTCCGTGATCCTTTGCCTCCTTGCGGTTGAAGAAGAAGGGGAGATCAAGTCCCTGCTTGGAAAGTCCGATAGATGCTGCAACAGCAATGGAAATTCCCTTGTATGCAGGGCCGTAAAGCACAGCCTTTTTATTGCCAACCTTCTCAAGGTAAGCCTTTGCATAAAACTCGCCAAGGCGAGCGATCTGATCGCCTGTTTTAATTTCGCCGGCATTAATGAAATAGGGAATCTTTCTTCCGCTCTTTGCGGTGAAATCACCAAATTTAAGCACGCCTGCGCCCTCTAAAAACTGTATAAATTCTCTCTTATAGCTTTCCATTACTTATTCTCCTTGTTTTCTTCGGTTTTATCAAAAAGTATATTCGCACAAAGCAGACTAACAAGACTGCCGAAAATGAACAGCACGCCAAGATTACCGATAAGATCGGTAACAAAGGGTTTGCCCGCCTCGGGATGCCAAATAAGACTAATTCCCTCGTCGGTAACAAAGTGGAAGAAGAAATAGTTGAAAACAAAAATCGCAGCGGCGATAATTCCCTGCCACATTGAAAGCTTGAGCAATCTTCTTCTCATTAGCCAATAAACTCCTTACAGCATCTTTCGTAAGCAGCAACAGGATCCTCTGCAGCGGTAATAGGTCTGCCCACAACAATGTAGTCTGAGCCGATCTTCTTTGCCTCAGCAGGAGTCATTACTCTCTTCTGATCGCCGATATCGCCGTCAGCAAAACGAACACCGGGTGTTACGGTTACAAAATCCTTTCCGCAAAGATCATGCACCTTTCCCGCCTCGAGAGGAGAGCAAACAACGCCGTCAAGGCCGGCTTCCTTTGCGCAGGACGCATAGTGCATAACAACCTTGTCAATAGGCTCTTTTATAAGAAGGTCGTTTTCCATTCTTTCCTGGTCTGTGCTTGTAAGCTGAGTTACTGCAATAAGAAGAGGACGTGTGCCGTCTTCTCTTGTCAGTCCTTCAAGAGCCGCTTCCATCATTGAAATTGTGCCGGCAGCGTGAAGGTTTGTCATATCAACGTCAAGACGTGAAAGCACGTTCATTGACTTTTTAACGGTGTTGGGAATATCGTGAAGCTTAAGGTCAAGGAAAATCTTGTGACCTCTCTTCTTGATTTCTCTTACGATTTCAGGTCCTTCTGCATAAAACAGCTCCATACCTACCTTAAGAAAAGGCTTTTCCTCCTTGAACAAATCAAGAAAATCAAACAGTGCCTTTTTGCTTGCAAAGTCACATGCGATAATTACGTCCTTACCCATCAGTGTGCTCCTCCTATTATTTCTTCAAGTGAATTTATTTTGTACTTTTCCATTACTCCGGGCAGCTGCTCGATAATTTCCTTACAGCCGTAAGGATTTACAAGATTGTAAGCACCTACCTGTACGCCTGTCGCTCCTGCCAGCATCATTTCGATTACGTCCTCTGCGCTTGAAACTCCTCCCATACCGATTATGGGAATTTTAACGGTATCGTACACCTGATATACACATCGAAGTGCCACGGGGAATATTGCATCGCCCGAAAAGCCGCCCATTTTGTTGGCAATTATCGGCTTGCGGTTACGAAGGTTTATTCTCATACCGAAAAGCGTGTTGATGAGGCTGATACCGTCAGCTCCGCCTTCCTCTGCCGCCTTTGCAATGGATACGATGTCGGTAACATTGGGGGTGAGCTTTACGTATACAGGCTTTGTTGTAACAGCCTTGACAGCCTTTGTTACTTCCTTTGCCGCGTCCGCATCGGTACCGAAGTTTTTACCGCCCTTGTGAAGATTAGGACAGCTGATGTTTACTTCAAGTATTCCCACCTGCTCCTCTTTATCAAGCATAGAGGCAACCGTTACAAACTCGTCAACGGCAAAACCGCCTATGTTGGCAATAACCTTTTTATTAAAGCACTTTTTAAGCTTTGGAAGCTCCTGCTCAATTACTTTGTGTACACCCGGATTCTGAAGTCCGACGGAGTTTATCATACCGCCGGTGCATTCGGCAATTCTCGGTGTAGGATTTCCGAAGCGGGGCTCTAAGGTTGTGCCCTTAAAGGAAAATGAGCCAAGAATGTTTATGTCATAAAGCTCTGCATATTCATAGCCGTAGCCAAAGGTGCCGCTTGCAGGAATTACGGGGTTGTCAAGGACAAGTCCCGAAAGGTTTACTTTAGTGTTTACCATATTATTTCCTCCTTGACAAGCACAGGTCCGTCCTTGCAAATTCTCTTGCTGCCGTACTTTGTCTTGCACGAACAGCCCATACAGGCACCGAAGCCGCAGCCCATTCTTTCTTCAAAGCTGAACTGTCCGCTTGTTTTGCTCGCATCGTATACAGCCTTTAGCATCGGCTCAGGACCGCAGGTGCAGATGTGGTCGTATTCAACCTCATCCAAGGCGTTTGTAACAAAGCCCCTGATACCTGCACTTCCGTCAACGGTTGTTACAATCGTCTTAACGCCTAAAGCTTCAAACTCTTCTTTACAGAAAATTTCGCTTTCCTTGTTAAAGCCCATAATCATTGTAACAGTCTTGCCTGCCTCTATTAGCTTTTTTGCAAGATAATACATAGGAGGTACACCAACGCCTCCTCCTATTAGAAGTACACTGTCGCCGCACCTTTCAAGGTCAAAGCCGTTGCCGAGGCCTGTGAGTATATCAAGCTTTTCGCCCACAGCTAACTGTGACATTTTCTCAGTACCCTGTCCCACAACCTTGTAGATTATGGTAACCGCGGTTTCATTACAGTCGTAAACCGAAATAGGCCTGCGAAGATAAAAACCTGAAAGCTTTATATTTATAAACTGACCCGGTGCCGTTATGTTGCTTGTGTCGCCCTCTAAAACCATTCTGTATACATCGGGTGCGATACAAACATTTTCTTTTATTTCAAAAAAACTCTGCTTCATTACCTGTCTCCCTCTGCTTTGTAGCAAACCTTACCGTCATACATTGTAAACAGGCACTTACCGTAAAGCTCTTTTCCCTCAAAGGGTGTAAACTTGCCCTTTGACAGCAATTGCTCGCCCTTTACCTTGTACTTTTCGCCCACATCAAAAACCGTAAGGTCGGCTTTTTTACCCACTTCAATTTCATTGCCAAGACCAAAGCGTTTCTTTGCGTTGCCGTGCATTAGCTTAACAAGAGCTTCGGCACTTAAAACGCCTGTCTTTACAAAATAGGTGTACATAACGGCAAAGGAGGTTTCAATTCCAACAACACCCATAAGGCTCTTTTCAAGACCACGTGTTTTTTCTTCATCAGAATGAGGAGCGTGGTCGGTTGCAATCATATCAACCGTTCCGTCAAGCACGCCCTGCAAAAGTGCAAGCCTGTCCTTTTCGCTTCGTATGGGAGGATTCATCTTAAAGCGGGCATCCTCCTTTAAATCCATATCGTTGTAAACAAGATAGTGAGGAGCCGTTTCGCAGGATATGTCAACGCCGTCCTTTTTTGCACGTCTTATAATGTCAACGCTTTCCTTGGTGGAAATGTGGCAGACGTGGTATGTTACGCCCGTCTTTTTTACAAGCTCAATATCCCTTGCAATCTGAGCCCACTCGCTTTGTGAGCAAATACCTCTGTGACCGCAAGCTTTAGCATATTCTCCGTCGTGGATATAACCACCGCAAAGCAGGTCGTTAACCTCGCAGTGTGCCGAAATAATTTTGCCAAGGCTCTTTGCCTTAGTCATAGCCTGAAGCATCATTTTCTCATTCTGTACGCCTCTGCCGTCGTCGGAAAAGCCGATAACATCCTTCGCAAGCCCCTCAAGGTCAGACAGTACCTCGCCCTTTTCGCCCACCGTTATTGCACCGAAGGGTACAACCTCAATACATGCGTCCTTTTTTATAGCTTCAAGCTGTACTGCAAGATTTTCCACACTGTCTGGCACAGGATTAAGGTTCGGCATACTGCAAACGTGCGTTACTCCGCCGTGAGCACATGCACGTGTTCCCGTCTCAACCGTTTCCTTATACTCAAAGCCAGGTTGCCTTAGATGAACGTGAACGTCAATTAAGCCGGGCATCACCCAAAGCTCCTTACCGTATATAAGCTCGGCATCAGGCGCGTTTATATCACAAACAGATATACTTGTCACGATGCCGTTTTCAATAAGGATATTTCTCTTTTTGAAAGCACCGTCTATGCAAACGGATGCATTTTTGCAAAGAAATTTCATTGCTTCCTCCGATATTTTTACTTTTCGTAACAGTATACCACATTTTTAAAAGGTTGTCAACGGAGAAAACCTCTAAATTTCACTTTTGAATTTAAATTTCAAGAATTTCTCCCAAATTGCCGGCTACGATGAAATTTCCTCATTTTTAATTGGCTTTTCAAATAAATCCTCAAGGTCAATATCCCATTGCGAGCCGTAGAAATCTGACCTTAAAGACTTTCCTGTTGGCTCATCCTTTTTAACGGCATCAAGCACCCAGCCCCGCAAATCCTCAAAATGCTTTGCGCTTCTATGCTCAGGCTTTCTAACAAGATACCTTGAGAAGAACTCCATACACTTGGAAAACCTTGTAAAGCCAAGCTCGCTTTTTAAGGCTTCGTACTCCTTCTCTGTCATTTTAATGTTCGCGTACTCTCCGTACATATGTACCGCCTCGGCGGAGCTTGCCGACTGTGTCGGCACATTTTCATTTACTTTCCTATTTGCATTGACACAGACTTGTGCATTTTCATATGCATTTTCATTAACATCTTCATTTTCATTGACATTGACATTAACATTTTCATTTTCATTATCATTATCATATACATATACATTAGTTTCGGGTTTGGATACGGCTCGCTTGCTCTTTGCTGAACGTTTGGTTGATGCTTGCTTGCTGTTTGCCTGTTCTTTGCCTTTGTCACCTTCCCCTGCTTCGCTGTGTTTCTTTGTTTTGAGAGAATTGAGCCAGCGCTGATTATTGCAGTCAATCTGAGGCTTTACAAGGGTAAACATTGCACGTACTATTCCGTCCTCTTGCGGCTCTATGCCGTAAAGCCCGTATTCAAACACCATTTTTATGCATTTTGAAAAATCCTCATCCGCCAAATGCTTGAATGATTCATAATAGCTTGAATATACTACCATACTCTCTCGTGTGATTCTTTCCTGTTGTATAACAATACATCTCCTTTAAAATAAATATTCGTTTTTTATAGCTATATTATAGCACAGTTGTTCTATTTTTTCAAGACATAAATTGTTAACAATATCAAATTCAGTATTTTTTTACTTAGACAAACAAATAACGGACAAATTATTGCTTGGTATCAGGAAAATTGCAACAAAAAAGGGCGGTTAATTTACCGTCCTTACTTATATATATGGTTTAGGTGCAGTTTTCAAAGGCCCCCTTGCCTAAAGGGGGCTGTCTGCAAAGCAGACTGGGGGATTTTTTTGATTGACAAAATCCCTCTTTTGTATCCCTCCACCACCTTCGGTGGTCCCCCTCTGGAATCCTCCCACCGTCTGCGACGGTCCCCCCTCCTTTAGGCAAGGAGGGCTTTACAAGGGAGGCTTTTTTATTTCATCATTTTTCTACATATCCATATTGCGACACATAAGGTTTAGATGCAACTTATCAAGGGCCCCCTTGCCTAAAGGGGGCTGTCTGCAAAGCAGACTGGGGGATTTTTTTGATTGACAAAATCCCTCTTTTGTATCCCTCCACTATCTTCGCCTGCACACTCTCGAAAATCCTCCCACCGTCTACG
>JAZRKT010000087.1:0-15808 GCA_045646465.1 Eubacteriales bacterium
AAGAGAGATTACGCAGCAATTCACTTATAAGGACGGCGAAATACTCGTCGGTGATAAGGCTACAGCAGCATCCACATTTAATAAAATCGGTGTTTTCCGCGTTGATAATAATTCAGTAAATTTTGCAATTGACTACATCAAAGTATACTATAAAAAAATAGTTGAAGAAGTATCTAAAGCAACAGTATCCTTTGACGGAGCAGGTAAAACAAACGAAACGTTAGATGCTGTAGAGGTTGTTGTAGGCGAATCTCTCGACCTTACACAGTATTCCTTTGCAGACCTTGAACACTTCACATTTGACGGCTGGAAGGATGCGCAAGGAAATAAGCTTGGTGACTCAGTTGTAGTGGGAGAAGATATGACTCTTACTGCTGTATGGAAAGTCAAGGCTGATGAAGAAAAGGGTATACTCGTTTACGATGTTCACTTTGATGGTACCGCAAATCCCGGTCTTGGTGTTTCTTCAGTTAGCCAATACGGTGATATAATATATCTCCCGGAAGGCTTCCCCGACAGTGCGATATTTACTAAAGATGGAGCGCTGTATGGTGGCCAATATGAATTCAAAGACGGCAAATTTGTTATTAATGGTGCTTCGGGTAGTTATCGTTCATTTGTAAATGCATCCGCATCATTACCCGAGGGTGTATATACTGTTGTGTACAGTGTTAAAAACACCAGTGGTGCAGCTGATTTAAATATTACTGCGTGCGCGAATGGTGATGCGGCTTACGGACATATTACCAAAGTAGTTCCTGCAGGCATGTCAGATGTTATTTCACAGCAATTTATTCATAAGGATGGCAAAATACTTAATTACGGCGGTGGAGAAAAAACAGCTTCCACGTTTAATAATCTCGGTATTTATGTTACAACTCCTAGTGTACCTTGCGAAATTGACTACATCAAGATTTACTATAAAGAAATATCTTATGCAACAGTATCCTTTGACGGAGCAGGTAAAACAGACGAAACTTTACCTGATTTACAGGCTGCTGTAGGCGAATTTCTTGACCTTAGAGATTATTCCTTTGAAGATGTTGCTGATTACGAGTTTGCAGGCTGGAAAGATGCGAACGGAACAAGACTCAATTACGTTGTAGTAAAAGAGGATATGGAGTTTACTGCTGTATGGACATACACAGGTATAGCACCTCTTTCATATTCAGAAAACTCAATCAGAGTTAACGATCCTTCGGGTATACGCTTTATGTCTGCGGTAAGAAATGATGTTAAGAAAGATGAAATGACAACAGAGTACGGCTATGTTGTAACTCGTGAAAGCCTGATTCCTGATGATAAAACAGCCTACGACCTTGAGCTTGGCGGTCCCATAAATTGCGTATCAGGTGTGAGCTACGGTATGGATGAGGGTGAAGCAGTTGACCGCATTTTTGCAACTGATAGTACATTTACCTACTTTACTGCTGTTATTTACAATATTCCTGAAAGCGACGCTAATTACAGAGAAAAGCTGGTTGTAAGACCTTATGTGGTTTATAACGGCGAATACAGATACGGCGAGCCTATGTCAAGAAGCGTTCTTGAAGTTGCACAGGCTTTGAGAGATAATGGTTACGCAGGTCTCGACGAGGATGCCAGAACCTATATAGAAAATATCCTCAGTATCTGCGGAGAAAACTAATAAGCTTTGTTGTTTAGACTGATATAAATTAAATCAAACAGCCGACATTGTTAATTCAATGTCGACTGTTTTGACAATCCGTGACGTCAAAGCTGATTACTGAAAACGATGCAGAAATATGTCGTTTTTTATTTTTATTTTCTCCAAAGCACTTGTATTTTTCGCCTCCTTATGATATACTAACAAAAAATGAATTATGATTGTGATTATCTTTTTGACAGAATTTATTTCAACGGAGAATTGGTTTCAGAGTATACTTTAAAAGCTTTAAAAATAGGTGACGGCGGAGAGATTGTCTTTATATTACGTTAACGGAGTGAAAGAATATGGATGATTTAACAGCTCTTATCAAATCAGAAATTAAGAGACAGCACAAAAGCGTGCGTCAGTTTGCATCTAAAATTGATATACCTCAGTCAACAATTATATGTGCTCTGAGAAAAGGCGTGTCGGGTACTGCTTTTGATACGGTTATCAAAATTTGTTCAGCTCTTAACATAAGACTGTCCGTTAACAACGGTGTGTTTATGGATAAGGAAAAGAGCGAGCTGCTTTCGGCTTTTTCGGAGCTTGATGAAATAGGCAAGCATACGGTAAAAACCGTTTGCAATGTTGAAACCCTCAGATGCAGAAACATCCCGCTTATGACAATTGTAAATGCGGCGCTTGAAAAGAAGCAAACATCTCAAAATATACAAAAGGCTGATTAAGTATGAATTACAAACTGTATGAAAAGTCACCTTCCGCAGCTTTGGAACTGCTTGGCATCACAAGCTACACAAGTGATGCTTTTAAAGAATCACTTGAAGCTATAGGGTACACCGTTCAGCAACAGGATAGCTTGTGTGATGACGAATTTTGCTACTATCTTGTTAATGACGGTGAAGAAAAGCTTGTTTTTGTCAGCGGAGAAACCGAAGATGCGAGATGCTTTTATTACAGTATACTTCTTGGGCTTATGTATCTGTCGGACAGTAGAGATGCAGATGAGTCGCAGATGATTAACGCCTATATGTTTGCTGCGGAAATAAAAAAGCTGTTGCAAGTAAAAGAAGCAAGTAAAACATCAATTGTTAAGCTGAGAAGTATTTATATGCGCATATTCGCTGTATTCGTGACATTAAGCACAGTCACATTGTTGTTTCTTTTAAAAACCGTTAATAAAGTCAACATAAATCCGCTTGATTCATTGACGGCGGTCATCTCTTCAGAGCTTGTTGATTTAACAGTTTCTGATGCTTTTGCCGAAAGCGAAGCAAATAGCTTTGTTATGCCTGATATGCCAACAGAGCCATCAGAGCCAACTGAGCCAACTGAACTAACAGAGCTATCAGAGCCAACAGAACTATCAGAGAAGCAAACAGTTTATTCTTCAGTATCAAAGGCAGTTTCAAACATCGTTGATAATGAAGCAATTTCTTTTCAAAGTGCACCTGCACAATCGGAATCTCTTGATAAGTTTACAGTTGGTTTTATAGGCGGCGAATACTATGCTACTTCAAGCGGTAAAAAGTATCATATTTCTTCCTGTCAGTACATAAAAGACCTTTCCAAATGCATAAAGCTGAGCAACAGCGATATATCCTCAGGCAAGTACGAGCCATGCAAAAAGTGTATAAAATAAAAGTGCCATAACATAAAAGTTATGGCATAAATTTTTTATAGGAAAGATAGCTTCCGAAAATTGCGGCACAGGATGCCGTGGGCAGAGAATAGCTGACATTGGGGTTGGCATAAGGAATATGTACAACTGTGTCTGCATTTTCAAAGAAGTCATTGGAAATACCTCGTTTTTCACCGCCGATAAAAAGTATAAAAGGGTCTTTGCAGTTAAAATCATTAAGCGGTACCGAGTTATGAGAAAGTCCTGCACATACAATTTTGACGCCGCTGTTTCTTATAATACTAAGAGCCTCTGTATCATTTGGAGCTGTGCACAGAACGCACATTTCACTTGCACCTGCCGAAGCCTTTGCAACGGTTGATGCGGCACTCATCCAGTTTCGGCTTGGCATTATAAAGCCCTTACAGCCAAAAGCAAACAGGTTTCTAATGGAATAGCCGAAGTTAAAAGGATCCTCCACGCCGTCAAGAAAAACCGCATATTCTCCGTTTTTTAGCTCTGAAATAAATTGTGTAAAATCACTGTACGTTCTTTCCGACGCCTCTGCGGCAAAGCCACCGTGTGTTGAGCCGTCGGTTATGCTGTCTATGAATTCTCGGTCACAAAGCCTGAAGTCAATTCCTTTCTGCTTAAGCATCGAAATAAACCTGACAGTTTTTCGGTCACGTTTTTCATACTTATTCTTATCCGCATATACTGTATAGACTGTTCGGATTCCCGATTCAATTGCAGCAGTAATTGAGATGATTCCCTCTAAAATTACTGAAGAATCAATTACCTTCATTTTCACTCTCCGCCTGTTGACCTTCATCAAAATGACCGTCTACAAACACACCTGTGTATTCTTCGCCGTCAGCAAAGGTGTATGTGCCCGTACCGTGGAACTTGCCGTCCTTGAAGGTTCCAACATAGGTTTCACCGCTTGACCAGGTATATTTGCCATTGCCGCTTCTTACATCGTTTACAAAATCGCCTTCATAAACATCACCGTTTGCAAAAACCTGCTTGCACTGACCTGTATAAACAGAGCCGTTGTACAGAGGGAGAGTGATTATGCCTGTGCCGTTTCTTAGGTCATCCTTGAATGTTCCGTAATAGTATGAGCCGTCGTCGGATACATAAGAACCGGTGCCGTTTTTCAGGCCTTTTGAAAATTCTCCGTAGTAGCTCGCACCGTTTGCAAGTGTATAGTAGCCTGTTCCGTCAGGAATTCCGCCTGTCACCTGACCTTCGTATCTGTCACCTGACGCATAAGAAATAACCGCGTGGCCTGTTCTTTCGTTATCAATAAAGTCCCCTTGATATACATCACCGCTGATATAAGTTATGGTGCCTTTTCCGTGACGGACAACACCGTCGAGGTCACCTGTGTAAACATCGCCTGTAGAATATTCAATTCGGGTTTCACCGCTGTCTTTGTCGGTAATAAGTTTTCCTTTGGTGCCGTCCGAGTAAGTGATGCTTCCGCTGTAAGGAACGTTGTCACGCACCTTGCCGAGGAATTTTACGTTATCCTCCTTGATGTAGCGAAAACCTGCCGAGTACAGTATAATTCCGGTTACTGCCAGAAGTATAAGTATTACAATAAGTACTATTAAAAGCGGATTTGTGCTTTTTGTGTTTGTCTTGCTCATTATTATTCTCCTTTAAGGTAATTTACTGCGCTGTTGGAAGCATAGGAATTGACGGACGAGAAATATCAGTGCCGTCTTTTTCTATATTGTCTAACTTATCGGATGGGGAAATGTCAGACATTTTATCTTTGCTGTTGGATTCAGGTAGGACTATGGTGTCATTCAGTTTTTCGTTTTGTAAAGATTCTTCGTTATTCTGCTGATTTTCCATTTCCTTGTTCTGTTCTTGGTTTTGCTGTTCTTCATTTCTTGAGCTTGCAAAAGAATCAAGAATATCAACTGCTTTTGTTGCAATTACCGCCGTAATAATAACACAAGCCAGTATAGCAATAATCTGAAGCAGAGGAAGTCTTTTGAAAGAATACTTTTTGATCAGCTCATCACAATCAATACCGTCAGTAATACAGTATCTATATTCAGGCTTATTACCAAGAATGAGCAATTCCGCATCATCTTCTGTCTTTTTTTTGCAAACTTCAAAAACTGTTACAGCCCTCTTAAGACCGTTCTGGCTTTTTACAGCGCTTTTGACAACGGTTGATGCAAAGCCCGACAAATTTAGTTCCTGCAAAGTCAAGGCACTTTCTTCGCAGTCGGAATTCTTTTCTATGAGAGCAGTTATAAATTTGCTCAGCGCATCTCTTTGAAGATTGGTGTATACAACTGAAAATGCTATGCCGATAACAGCTGCCCATATTATAAAATATACAGTTTCAGAATTAAATAACATTTGTAACCTCTTAATTGTCGCTTAAAATATCATTACCGCAAAGAAGCTTAACAAGTGCTTCAAAATCTTCTTCATTGTAATACTCTATTTCAAGCTTGCCGCTTCCGGGTTTTTTCCTATTCTGATTTATGGAAATTTTTCTGCCGACACCAGATGAAAGTTTTTCTTCAAGCTTTGAAATATAAACCTTCATATCGCGTGCATTTTTGATAGTATTATCGTCGGGAAGCTCCTTTGCCTTCTTTTCTTTGGCAACAAGAAAATCCCTAACAAGTTTTTCAGTTTCTCTTACGGACAGGTTCTTTGAAACAACCGTCTGGAGCTGTGTAAGAATGTCATCCTCATTTCCAAGGCCGAGAAGTGCTCTTGCATGACCCTGAGAAATGTCACCGCTTGCAAGGCTGTCAAGTGCTTCATCAGGCAATGAGAGCAGTCTGAGTGAGTTGGTAAGAGCAGGTCTGGAAATACCTACAATGGAAGCTGCATCCTCCTGTGTAAGGCCGAATTCCTCTATAAGACGTTTAAGACCTTCTGCAAGTTCAACGGGATTCAAATCCTCTCTCTGAAGGTTTTCAACAAGCATTACCGCTGCAACCTCAGTATCAGAAAGTTCCTTGACAACAACAGGAACCTCAGAAAGTCCCGCCATCTTGGCAGCACGCCATCTGCGCTCACCCGAAATAATTGTATACTTATCTACTGTAAGCTTGGCAGCTCCTTCAGAATCTGAAGCGGGAGCTTTTCTTACAACAAGAGGCTGGAGTACACCGTGCTTTTCAATACTGTCTGAAAGGTTTTTTAGAGCTTCTTCATTGAAACGCTTTCTAGGCTGATGTTTGTCAGGCTCGATATCCGAAATTCTGACAGAAGAAACTGCGCCGCCATTCTGTGTATCCTGTGCAAAGCCGTAGTCAGAGTCGGCAAACAGAGCATCAAGACCTTTTCCAAGTCCTTTATTTTTAGCCATAATAAATCCTCACTTATATGTATATTTTAAAATGCGTTATATAAAAACGGGTTAAAGCTGTTGCCTGCAAGATGTGCTGTTGAGAAAACAATAAGCACGGCAATAAGGGCAAGACGTGCAACGTTTGCAGCGATCGATACAGGTGCGTTGAGTTTTGATAAACCGAAATACAGTCTTTCAAGATATTTCATAACAGGCATACAAAGAACAACCGCAAGTATTATCCAGAAAATGTTGTTAATAAGTTCTGTATTTAAGTCAAAGCTTGTAAACACCTTGTTGGCACCGAACATAACCTTAATGTATCCTGCCGCCGTTGACAGACTTTCGAATTTAAAGAACACAAATCCTATATTTACTACAACAAGCAGATATATGTGTCTGATAAATGCAGGGATTTTTTCAAAGTAATTTTTGAATATTCTTTCGAGGCATATAAACAGGCCGTTGTACAGACCCCATATTACAAAATTCCAACTTGCACCGTGCCAGAAGCCTGTAAGAAACCATACTATAAACAGGTTTCTGAAAACATTATGTCTGTTTCCACCTAGAGGAATATAAACATAGTCGCGGAAGAACGAGCCGAGAGTCATATGCCACCTACGCCAAAACTCGCTGACAGACTTGGATATGTAGGGGTAGTTGAAGTTTTCTGGAAAGTCAAATCCGAATATTTTGCCAAGACCTATAGCCATATCTGAATAACCTGAAAAGTCGTAGTAAAGCTGTATTGTGTACATTATGATGCCAAACCAGGCACCGAAAGTCGTAAGTCCGTCAAGTGTGCCCGACATATACTTGTCAACAAATACGCCCGCAGCATTTGCAATAATTACCTTTTTTCCGAGACCCACGGCAAATCTGTAAACACCGCAAGAAAAATGGGGGATAGACAGATTTCGCTTTTCAATTTCTTTTTCAACATCGCTGTATCGGACAATAGGACCTGCTACAAGCTGAAAATACATAGATAGGTAGAGAATATATTTGGAAAACTTAGGCTGTGCGGGAGTAGTTCCTCTGTAAACGTCAATAATATAGGTAAGAGTCTGAAATGTGTAAAATGAAATGCCGATAGGTAAAGCAAATTTGGGTACGTACAGAGAAAGACCCGTTATTGCATTAATGTTGGACATAAAGAAGCCTAAATACTTGAATACAAAGAATATACCTATGTCAGTTATAATTGACAGTAACAACGCACGTTTTGCCTTGGTTGTGCCTCTGTTTTCTTCAATAGTTCTTGCGTGACGGTAATCAAGATAAGCCGTCAACACAAGCAAAAACACCCAAACCGGTTCGCCCCAAGCATAAAACAGTAGGGAAAATGCAATAAGAATGGCATTTTTCACCTTAAGAGACGGCACGGTAAAGTATAATATAAGATTAAGGGGCAAAAATATATACAGAAACAAAAGACTTGCAAAAATCATTATATCATCTCCGAAGGGATTGTAATAATATGGATAAGCGTAAATTCAACGAAAACGAAAAAGAAAAATTCAGAAAATATGCCGAGAAAAAGTCGCCTGATTCCAATCTTTTAAAGGATATTGTTTTCTCCTTTCTTGTAGGAGGTGCAATCTGCACGGCAGGGCAGGCAATTGCAGAGCTTTACAAGGCTCTGGGTGTGTCACAGAACAACGTAAAAATTCTTTTGCCCTGTACACTTATAGTTTTGTCAAACATAATGACCGTTTTAGGATTGTACGGCAAAATTGCAAAGTTTGCAGGCGCAGGTACTCTTGTGCCCATAACGGGCTTTGCAAATGCAATTTGTTCTGTGTCAATTGATAGTAAAGCCGAAGGCTACATTCTTGGTGTCGGTGCTAAAATGTTTACTATAGCGGGACCCGTTATTCTGTATGGCACAGCATCTTCAGTAATATACGGCATTATATATTATTTTCTGACACTTAATTAAAAATCTATACGTTCCAGCTCAATTGCCGCATTTGCATCAAACCGTGTACGTGCGGCAATTTCTTTTTTGTTGGCACATACCTTACACACAATGTCGGCCTTGTCATAGTCAATTAAAACCTTAATGGCACTGCTTCCGCATCTGCATTTGATTTTTTTGTTTTTGTCAAGCTCGCCGATAGCAAAGAGCACCTCTCTCATAACACCTGTATCAGCAACAATCACTGAGGCGTCCTTGGCATTTAAGTCTTCTTCCTTGGTTTCTTCAATCATAGCTCTGATAAGTGCACCGCTTGCATCTATTTCATCGTCAACAAGATCCACGTCCTGACCGATAAAGCAGATGTCAAGTCCTGTAAAAGAGCAGGGAAAGGTATAAACATCCTTGCCGAAAAACATTTCAGCTGAGATTTTAAAGGGATGTGAATGAGGACACATAAGGCAGGGAACGGTCATACTCACGGTGTCGCCAGGAAGCATCGATATTTCCATCTGCGATTTATGGCATTGTATACAAGTTAAATTAAACCTGTTTTTAAGACGTTCACGTGTTACGTCAAAGGTAATAACCGCACCGCATACGGGACAGCGGTATGCAACTCTTGTTTTACTGTTAGAATCCATTTTAAACTCCTGTATTATAGATACACATTGTTCTGACATCTTTCGTAGTAGAAAAGGTATTGTTGCGCTATTCCTGCATAGCTTGACGAAAAGTGTGGGTTAACCTTGTCTTTATAGTACTTGGCAAGAATCTTTTTTACCCAAACGTCCACGGGAAAAGCATCGTGCTTAGAAAAGCCGAACAGCAAAGCACAGGAAGCAACCTTGGGACCTACTCCCGATACCTTTTGCAAGGCTTCAAGAGCATCCTCAAGGGGCATACCGCAAATGCCGTCAAGATTCAGTTCTCCTTCTACAACCTTCTTTGCGCAGTCATATATGTACTTTGCACGAAAGCCCGTTTTAAGAGCAAATAAACCGTCAACTCCTGCCATGTATAAAGCTTGTGCGGTAGGAAAAGCATATCTGTCAATTCCGTCAGAACAGGCAATCTTTTCGCCGTAAGTCCTTGACATATTTTCAATTATGCCCTTGATTCTTGGAATATTATTGTTCTGACTGATAATAAAAGAACACAGTGCTTCCCACGGCTCCTGCTTGAGAATACGTATGCCAGATGAAAACTTTGCAGCATTATACAAAATTTCATCATCTTCAAATCCCGACATAATCATACCGTAGTCGGTATCAAGGTCAAAAAAACTGTGCCAGATTCTGTCAAAGGTATCTTTATCGGTATTGAAAATCAGTTCATTATCATTTTGCTTGACTTCAAGATAAGTAGAAAAAGCAACGCCGCAGTATGTATTTTCTTTGTCTGGGTGCTTATTGAATCTGAAGCACTGACCGCAGTCAAAAATCTGTGTTATATCAAAATTTGAAGGTCTTTCTATAGTTAAAGAAGGTGACATATTTCCTCCTAAACGATATTATTTACAAGTAGTTGTTGAAAAAAGACAAATAAAGTGATACCATATCATAAAAGGATGGTGCAAAAAATGGATGAAAAAATATATACTATACCTGTCAACGAAGCCTTCGACGAAAAATGCGGATGTCCCTTCTGCAATCTTAAAAGAAAGCTGGAGGACACCGAGCGTGAGCTTATAATGGGTGCCTCAATGATGGAGCCTGATATTAGAATCAGAACCAATAAGCTTGGCTTCTGCAAAAAGCATTTTGGCAAAATGTTCCAGATGAATAACCGCCTCAGCCTTGCGCTGATGCTTGAAAGCCACCTTGACGAGGTAAAGGGGAAAACTGTAATCTGGAAAAACTCGCTTCTCGGCAAGGATAACACCAAAAAAGCTTCCGAAAATATGGAAGAAATCAAAAACAGCTGTTACATATGCGAAAAAACTTCCGAGAAGTTTGAAAAAATGATGCTGTGTGCAATCATCCTGTGGCAAAACGGAAATGAATTTAAAGAAAAAATGTCAGCGCAGCCATATTTTTGTCTTGAGCACGCAAGCTTGTTTCTTGAATATGGACGGATAAAGCTGGACAAAAAATCCTTTGCCGCCTTTGCAGAACAGCTGTCGTCAATACAAACCTCTTACATAGAGTCTCTTAAGGACGATGTATCGTGGTTTTGTAAAAAGTTTGATTACCGCTACGACAATGAGCCGTGGGGTAACTCGAAGGACTCGGTTGAAAGAGCAATTAAGTTTCTACAGGGAGATTATTGATTCTGTGTCTTGTCACAACAGATGTCATAGCACAAAGCCATAAGGGAATCTCCAAGATGCACGTTTTCGACAAAAATGTTCTTCTTTGAACGAATGTCTATTTCAGCATTTGAAAAGTTCCAAAAGCCCTTGACACCCACATCTGCAAGAAGGGCAACCGTGTCATTTGCAAATGCCTTGGGAATTGCAATAACGGCTATATCAACTTCGTTTGCCTTGCAGAAATCAGACATATTTTTGACATCGCTGACTTCAAGATCATTGTACTTTGTTCCGATAACCGACGGGTCTGAATCAAAAAGGCCCGAAATTTTTATGCCTCTTTTTTCAAAGAGGGGATTATTTACAAGAGCCTTGCCGATGTTACCCATACCGACAATTATACACTTGATTCCGCTGTCAACGCCGAGAATATGGGATATTTCTGAATACAGACTCTTAACATTATAGCCGTAGCCTTGCTGACCGAAGCCGCCAAAGTTGTTTAAATCCTGTCTTATCTGACTTGCGGTTATATTCATCTTTTCGGAAAGCTCTCGTGATGAAATGCGCATTGTATCGTTTCTGATGAGCTCTCTTAAATATCTGAAGTAACGGGGAAGTCTTCTGATGACAGCTGTTGATATTTTCTTTTGATTGTTATTATTCATTGTTTCACCTTATATATAAAGAATTGGGTTTACATAATAATCCACATTATCCACCGAGTTTTCCACATTTTACGGCGGATTATTTTAAAAATAAGCAAGCAAATACGTGATTTCCCTTGATTTTCCACAGAATATTCCACATTTTTTCAAGTGTGCTTTAAGGAAAACTGTCGAATTATGTAAATTAATATATATACATTTTATGCCTCTTCGACGCTTTTGGTGGCATAAGCATTAAGACTTTCATCTGCTGTTTTTCCTGCCAAAGTGTACTCATAATATGCCTGTGCACCTATCATTACTGCGTTGTCACCGCAAAGGTGAAGGGGAGGAACATAAAGCTTTACGCCGTATTTATCGGACAGAGCACGTAAAGCGTCTCTGATGTGGCTGTTGGCACTTACACCACCAGCAAGAACAAGCTTACGAGACGAAAAATTTTCGGCATCGTTAAACAACAGCTCAATTCTTTTTATTATTGCCTTTACAACAGCTGCCGTAAAGGAGGCGGCAATATTTGCTTCGCTAAATTCTGTATCGTTTTGCTTAAGCATATGTAAATGATTGATACCTGCAGTCTTAAGACCAGAAAAGGTAAAATCATAAGGATTATCCTTAACAGAACCTTGTGGAAAATCGACATACTCTTTATTGCCCTCATAAGCAAGCTTGTCCATCTTAGCACCGCCAGGATACTGCAGACCGAGTAGCCTTGCAATTTTGTCAAAGGCTTCACCTGCGGCATCGTCTCTTGTCTGACCGAGAATTTTGAATTCACAGTAGGAGTTGACGTTGATAAGCGATGTGTGACCGCCTGACATAACAAGAGCTGAAAATGGAGGCTCAAGCTTTTCCTTGCCGTTGTTGCCGTCAAAATGAGTGTAGTTTGCGGCGATGTGTCCTCTGATGTGATGAACGGGGATAAGTGGCTTGTTAATGCTGTATGCAAGTGATTTTGCAAAGTTTACGCCGACAAGAAGCGCACCGATAAGGCCCGGACAATTTGTAACGGCAACTGCATCAATGTCATCCAACGTGAGCTGTGCTTCTTCAAGTGCCTCACGAGTCAGTCTTGAAATAGCTTCTGTATGTGCTCGGGATGCAATTTCGGGGACAACGCCGCCGTAAAGGGCATGTATTTCTATCTGAGATGCAATTCTATTTGAAAGTACCTTCCTGCCGTCTTCAACGACAGCTACCGCCGTCTCGTCGCAGGATGATTCAAAAGCCAAAATCTTCATTTTGTGTATTTATTCCTTTCGGGATGGGTATGTGTAATTCATAAGTACGGCATCCTCTTTTGGATTGCTGTAAAAGTTTTTTCGCTTGCCTTCAACTTTAAATCCGCATTTTTCGTAAAGAAACTGTGCAGGATGATTGGACTGTCTGACTTCAAGCGTTATAATCTCAGCGTTTTTAAGCTCACCGTCTTTAATGAGGTTGAGGATAAGCATTTCGCCCATACCCATTCGTCTAAAATCAGGTGCGACCGCAACATTTGCAATCTGTATTTCCTCGAATATTTCGCAGTAAGTTATGTATCCAGCAACAACTCCGTCTTTTTCCACAGTCAAAATACGCCCGAAGGGGTTTTCACAAAACTGAAGCAAGGCATTTTCTGACCAAGGCTGTGAAAAGCAAAGTCTTTCTATTTCTGCAATACGGTGAATATCTTTTGGAACATAATTTCTGATAATAATTTTGTCATTCATTTAATTTTCCCAAGCTTTTCAATAATTAACGCAACACCGTCGCTGATTTCATCAAGGCAAGAAAGATAAACATCTTTGTCACCTCCGTAAGGGTCGCTGATTTCCGATGGAAAGACATAAACCTTGTCAGCAAACTGCGGAAACATTGAGATAACCGCCCTTGCGTGATTTTCTGTCATACAGAAAATATAATCTGAATCAGCAATAAGCTTTTGCGAAACAGGCTTTGATGTGTAGTCAAAGTTAATCCCCTTAGCTGAAAGTGCACTCCTTGCACCTATACTGACAGGGGAGTGGTCGGCATAAATACCGCAGGAATCAGCTGTAAAAGGCATACCTAGCTTCGTCGCCTTACTGTTAAACACCGCCTGTGCCATAGGACTTCTGCAGGTGTTACCTGTACAGATAAACAACAGTTTTTTCATTTTAATATCCGAACTGTCCTGACAGGCTGTCATCGTTTTCAATCCAGTCATTTACTTCAAAAACCGTATATTCATCGGGAGTATCACGCACAATTACCCTTTCAATACCTGCGTTAATAACAACTCGCTTGCACATCTGACAGCAACAGGTACCACCCAAAAGCTCGCCTGACTTTGAGTCTATACAGGCAAGGTAAAGAACAGAGCCCTTCATTCTTTCGGGTGAAGCGGCGATGATGGCATTTTGCTCTGCGTGCAGACTGCGGCACATTTCGTACCTTTCGCCTCTGGGAATGTTGAGACTTTCACGCATACAGTTGCCAAGGTCACAACAGTTTTTTCTGCCTCGCGGAGCACCGTTGTAGCCTGTAGATATGATAATATCGTTGCCAACAATTATTGCCCCGTACTTTTTGCGAAGGCAGGTGCTGCGTGAAGCAACAGTCTGTGCAATATCAAGATAATAGTTTTCTTTGCTGATTCTGTCCATAATCAGACCTCCTGAAAATGACTATAATTCTACTAATAAAATATTATATAACAAAAGACTACATTCGTCAAGAAATTTCCGTTATGTTTTTATGAATTTTATTGATTTTTTCTTAATAAAAAATTTATGACTATAGCAGTTGAAATTACCTTAATTTTTGCTATAATATACTTGGAATATAAAACAAGGAGGTGCTTTATGTACACTTTTGAAGAAATTAAAAAAAACGAAGCTATTAACACATATATATCCAAGGCAGATGAATCTCTAAAAGCCCTTGGATTTACCGAGCACAGCTTTGCACACGTGACCAAGGTTGCAACTGATGCCGCCTACATTCTCGAAACTCTAGGCTTTTCCCAGCACGACGTTGAGCTTGTAAAAATTGCTGGCTACATTCACGACATCGGAAACCTTGTCAACAGAAGCGAGCATTCACAGAGCGGTGCGGTAATGGCATTTAAAATACTGTCTGACCTTGGATTTTCGCCACAGGATACTGCTACCGTGACAACGGCAATCGGCAACCACGACGAAGGAACGGGCGTCGCCGTAAACCCGATAGCTGCCGCTTTAATTCTTGCTGACAAAAGTGATGTAAGATATACAAGAGTTCGTAACACCGACCAGAAAAACTTTGACATCCATGATAGAGTAAACTATTCTGTTAAAAAATCTTTGTTGCGTATCAACGAGGACAAGACCATAATAAAACTAAAGCTTGACATAGATGTTCACATAAGCTCGGTGATGGACTACTTTGAAATTTTTCTTCAGCGTATGATTATGTGCCGTAAGGCTGCAGAGCATCTCGGTCTTAAATTCAAGCTTATAATCAACGAACAGCAGTTAATGTGAGCCTTGCAGACTTAACATCTGATGCTGAATCTTATATAAAAGCAAAGGTGAACGCTGAAAACGTTCACCTTAAATTTATTGTTTTAGGAACAAACCGAATCTTATAAAGCTATAGCTGTCAAATCATTTGCCTATATGCAAGTCAAAGCTCCGTCAGGAGCTTTGAAGTTATGTATTATTTTGTATATTCAATGCCGTACTTATCACAAAGAGCGTGAATTTTCTTTATAGGGTCAAGCATACTTCCGATGGACTTATTGATGTTTACAGCTTCAATATAGTACGCAATGTACTTATGAACACTTACTTCCTTGAACCATTCTCTCGAAAGTGCAGCATCTGAATTATATACAGAGTTGGTGGCGTAAATTCTGTCAAACATATTTCTCTTGTAATAGTCATCAACCTGCTCAAAGCCGTTGCAGAAAAGGCCGAAGGAGAAAAAGCCGAAAATACGTTTAGCACCCATAGCTTTAAGCTTATCGAGAATGTGGAGGAAGGAATCGCCAGAAGAAAGAATATCGTCAACAATGATAATATCCTTACCTGCAACGTCATCGCCGAGATACTCGTGAGCAACAATGGGGTTTCTGCCGTCTTTAACTACGGTATAGTCACGTCTCTTATAGAACATACTGAGAGGAATACCAAGAACTGATGAATAGTACATACCTCTGCCGAGAGCTCCCTCATCTGGGGATACAACAACAGTATTCTTTATATCAAGATCCTTTTCTGTTGCCATAAACGCCTTAAGCATCTGATATGTAGGCATAAGATTGTCAAAGCCTTCAAGAGGAATTGCATTTCTCACTCTATCGTCGTGAGCATCAAAGGTCATAATGTTTTCAACGCCCAGGTTTACAAGCTCGTGAAGCATAAATGCACAGTC
>JAZRKT010000088.1:0-6679 GCA_045646465.1 Eubacteriales bacterium
GTTGTAAAGCCTTAAATAAGTAATAACTGCCGTCCTTTGAAATGTGTCACGGGACGGCAGATGTTTTTAATTTTTTTCTAATGTCTAAAACCCCTTGCAAATCTCACGAAAATGTAGTATACTATCTTAGTATAAATATAAAATGGAGGCAACTATGGCAACCTCAAACAATAACAGAGATTTAAAGCACATAAGAAACTTTTGTATAATTGCTCACATCGACCACGGAAAGAGCACCCTTGCGGATAGACTGTTAGAGCTTACCGAAACGGTGCAGAAGCGTGAAATGGAGGAGCAGGTTCTTGACAATATGGACCTTGAACGTGAAAGAGGTATTACCATCAAGGCAAGAGCTGTGAAAATTCAGTACACCTATGAGGGCGAGGAATATACCTTGAACCTTATCGATACGCCCGGTCACGTTGACTTTAATTACGAGGTATCGCGCTCGCTGTCGGCGTGTGAAGGCGCACTTCTTGTTGTTGATTCGACACAGGGTATCGAGGCGCAGACTCTTGCCAATGCATATCTTGCTGTAGACAATAACCTTGAAATTATTCCTGTCATCAATAAAATCGACCTACCCAGCGCAAATATCGAGGGCACACGTAAGGAAATTGAGGACATTATCGGCATTCCTGCTGACGAAGCACCTGCGGTTTCGGCTAAGGCAGGTCTTAATATTGAGGACGTGCTTAAGCAGGTTGTCAAGAACATTCCTGCTCCCGAGGGAAATATAGATGACCCCTTCAAGGCACTTATTTTCGACTCCTACTATGACTCTTACCGAGGCGTTGTTGTATATATCAGAGTTTACGATGGAAAGGTGAGGGTAGGAGACACAATAAGAATGATGTCAACGGGCGTTGAGTATGACGTTACCGAGGTAGGCTTTCTTGATGCCTTCGGCTTTGCAAAGAGTGACGAATTGCACGCAGGCGAGGTTGGTTATATCACGGCAGCAATCAAGACGGTGGGCGACACAAGAGTCGGCGATACGGTAACTCTTGCAAATAATCCTGCCTCCGAAGCTCTTCCCGGTTTTAAAAAGGCGCTTCCCGTTGTATTCAGCGGTATTTATCCTGCTGACGGCGCAAGATATACCGATTTGCGTGAAGCACTTGAAAAGCTTGCACTTAATGATGCGGCTCTTACCTACGAGCCCGAAACGTCCCAGGCTCTTGGCTTCGGCTTCCGCTGCGGTTTTCTTGGACTTCTCCATATGGAAATCCTTGAAGAACGTCTTGAGCGTGAGTTTAATCTTGACCTTATCACAACTGCACCCAGCGTTATTTATAAGATTAAACCAAGAGGCGGCGAGGAATATTATATTGACAATCCCACAAACTTCCCTACGGGTGATGAGGTTGAACAGGTTTTCGAGCCGATAGTCAACGCAAGTATTATTTGTCCTACCGAGTACGTTGGCGCAATTATGGAGCTTTGTCAGGACAGACGAGGCACCTACAAGGATATGACATATATGGACACTACTCGTGCCGAGCTTCACTATACGCTTCCTCTAAATGAGATAGTGTATGACTTTTTCGATGCTCTTAAATCCAAGACACGCGGCTATGCATCCCTTGACTATGAGCTGGCAGGCTATGCGCCCAGTAAGCTTGTAAAGCTTGATATACTTCTTAACGGCGAGCTTGTGGACGCACTTTCCTTTATTGTTCACACCGACAAAGCCTACGGTAGAGCAAGACGTATTGCCGAAAAGCTTAAGGATAATATTCCCAGACAGCTCTTTGAAATACCCATTCAGGCGGCAATTGGCGGAAAGGTTATTGCCCGTGAAACGGTAAAGGCTATGAGAAAAGACGTGCTTGCAAAGTGCTACGGCGGTGACATTACGAGAAAGAAAAAACTTCTTGAAAAGCAAAAGGAAGGTAAAAAGAGAATGCGCTCCTTCGGCTCTGTAGAAGTACCGCAGGAAGCCTTTATGGCGGTTCTTAAATTTGATGATGTGGGTTAATTTTTCTTCTTTTTTTAAAGGTTGTTTTATGTAACGCAGGACGTGTGCACTGTAGTGCGCAAGGGTGATGCTTGCCCTACGAAAATAAAAATTACTGCTGCATTAAATAAATTAAAAGAAAAGTGTTGTAAAAAAGATTATCTGAAGGTGATATATATTATGAAAAGCTTAGGACTCTATATTCACATACCTTTTTGCGTAAGTAAATGTAAATACTGTGACTTTTACTCCGTTGCAGGTGTAGATGAAGAAGGTAAGGAAAAGTATCTCCAAAGCTTGTTTACCCATATGTCGGAATATAAGCTTCAGACTAAAAATTATATAGTAAGCTCGGTGTATCTTGGAGGCGGAACTCCGTCGCTGCTTACCGAAAAACAGCTTAAGGCTCTTATGAAGACGGTGCGTAAAAATTTTCGCCTGTCGCCAAGATGCGAAATTTCAATGGAGGTAAACCCGGGAACGGTTGATGAGCGCAAGCTTCGTGTAATACGCAAATGCGGTGTAAACCGACTGAGTATCGGTGCACAGAGTTTTCACGAAAGCGAGCTTCGCACCTGCGGAAGAATACATACTCCCGAGGAAATTTACGGTTGTATCCTTGATGCACGTAAGGCGAAGTTTGAAAACATAAGCCTTGACCTTATATACGGGCTTCCGTCGCAGACAAAGGAGGGACTTTTTGAAAATCTTGACAATGCCTTTGATATGAATGTTGACCACATTTCTCTGTACGGACTAAAAATCGAGGAGGGAACACCCTTCTGGTATAACAGGCACTCTCTTGACCTTCCAGATGAAGACTTAGAGCGTGAGATGTACTTTGAAGCGGTGAAGCACCTTCGCCACGCAGGATACCGACAGTACGAAATTTCTAACTTTGCCAAGCGCCATAAGGCGTGCAAGCACAATCTGAGATATTGGAACTGCGACGAATATATCGGCTTCGGTCCAGGTGCACACTCATATTTCGGCGGGAAACGCTTTTCCTTCAAGAAAAACCTCAACCTTTATATTAACTCCTTCAGCCAAACGTGCAAACCCTCCGAGCCTCTTGTTGATGAATATATCGACATTCCACCTCAGGCGCACGTTGCGGAATACGTTATGCTTCGCTTCAGACTTTATGAGGGCGTAAATCTTGCCAAGTTCTATAAGCGCTTCGGCAGAAGCTTTGAGGATATGTACTACCAAAAAATGCTCCCTTATCTCAATTCGGGACATATCATCAAAAACAAAACAGGTTATGCCTTCTCACTTGAGGGTATGTATGTTTCGAATTACATCCTTTCGCGTATTGTGGGCGAGGATTTGGTTATTCCCGGTGTGGAGCAATAGATCAATGGTTACTGTCTTTACTCTTTTTTGGTAAAGGCAGTTTTTTTGTAAGCTTACGCTACCTTCGATGGCTGAAATTTCAATAGGATGCGGGGGACACCATCGTCTATAAAAAGAAAAAAACAAAACCACTTGACAAACAAGAACATTAGTGTTATAATATGTACAGACGTTCTAAACAATTGTACCAAACTCAAGTTCTTAAAATCGAGGTGTAAAAGGTGACAAATCTTTCAAATGATTATGCACAAAATAAAGGAATAAACACAGGAAGAATAGTGCTTCACGCGGACCTGAATAACTTTTTTGCAAGCGTGGAATGTAAGAAACGCCCTGAGCTGTGGGATGTACCCGTTGCAGTTTGCGGAAATAGAGAGGACAGACACGGCATAGTTCTCGCCAAAAACGAAAAGGCAAAGAGGGCAGGCGTCAAGACCGCCGAGGCAATATGGCAGGCAAAGCAGGAGTGCCCTCATCTTGTAATTGTACCGCCGGACTATGACGAATACGTCCGCTACTCGACAATTGTTAAGAACATTTATTCAGAGTATAGCAACAGGGTGGAGTCCTTTGGTATGGATGAATGTTGGATAGAGCTGACGGGAGACAGATTCGTCAAAACGCTGTCCGACGGAGAAAGAATTGCCGAGGAAATCAGATGCCGTGTAAAGAAGGAAACGGGGCTTACCGTTTCGGTGGGAGTCAGCGATAACAAAGTCTTTGCCAAGCTCGCCTCCGACTTTAAGAAGCCTGATGCCGTGACGGTTTTCGGACCCTTCAATTACGAAAGTGTGGTGCAAAGAATAGACATTGGCGAAATGCTTTTTGTGGGACACAGAGCAAGGAGCAAGCTGCACTTGTATGGTATAAATACAATCGGCGATATGTCGTTGGCAAACGAGATTTTCCTTAAAAACGTAATGGGCAAAAACGGTATCAAAATGTATTACGATGCCTGCGGAGCCAACACTTCGCCTGTGAATAGAATAGGGGAGAGCCAGACCGAAACAAAGTCGGTGGGAAACAGTGTTACGCTTCCCTATGACCTTGAAAATATGGAGCAGGTAAGGCGTGTGATACACCTGCTGTCTGATAAGGTGGCGTGGCGTATGCGAGACGGCGGTTTTGAAGGTACAACGGTGTGCATTAGCGTAAGAAACACCGAGCTTTTCACCACCGAAAGGCAATGCAAAATCCGACGAACCTCCAACAGCATAGAAATTGCTCACGCCGCAATAAAGCTGTACGAGGAAAATTATGACCCGTCAAAGCCAGTACGTTCAATGGGCGTGCGGTGCACAGGGCTTATAAACACTAAGGAGCACATTCAGCTTGATATGTTTGACGAAACACAGCTTTTTCGCAACAGGCGCGAGGAAATGGACAAGGTGGTTGACCAAATCCGCCTGAAATACGGTATGAAGCTGATATATCCTGCTGCCGCTATGAACACGAAGGTGACACTTGCAAATCATCCTGCCTTTACACAAGGGGTGTGAGGTAGGGAAGCCCAACACCAAATGTTGTAGGTAACCGTGGGCGATAGTATATTGTCGGTGCTCGTAAAGGCCGTTTTGACCGCCATAAACGCAAGCGGAAAAACTACTCTTGTTTATTCTGCGCACAGGTTGCTCCTACGAAAAAGGTAGAATTTAACATCCGAAAAAAATTTCCTGGCGGCGTCAGCCAAAATAAAGTTCTTTTGGCTTGTACTTTTTAGAGTATTACTTTTCTTTCAAGAAAAGTGACAAATCCGATACAAAAACTAACTAAAAAAAAGAAGAAGCGAAAAAAACGCTTCTTCAGAATAAAAATCAAAAAAACAGTAAAAAATAAAATAATCTTACTTGTTGATGCAAATAATCTTAACGTACTTGGAAACCTTGGTAAATGTAGAAATAATTACCGCCGTACCCTTTGAAGCACAGTCCCAGAATGCTAAAAGACTGTCGGCGTAGTCAGCTAAAAGCTGGCTTTTTTCACGGGCGTCGCCGGCACTTATGGACTTAAAAGCAATGCCGTGCTCCTTTGCGTACTGCTCGGCAAGCTTGTCAACACCTTCGGCACCGCAGCTGACAATTTCGGTGCAGTTTGCAGGAAGCTCTTCTGTGATTTTCTTGAGAACAACCTTGGGGTGCTTTACGTGTCTTGAACCAATAATTGCTAATTTCATAGTGTTAACTCCTTGAAGCTTAATTTTTTAATTTACAGTTTTATTTTACAATACATATTGTACTTTTGTGTTAGGGAATATTAAATAATGAATAAAGAATTCAAAAATGTTGTGAAATAAAAGGAGAAAATGCAGTTGAAAACACAAAAAATTAAAAAAGCAGTGAGGACGTGTCTGCGTGCATTTCCTGCTTTGTACGTGCTTTTTGCACTTGCGGCAGGAATAACGGGCTCGTCTGTACCTGACAGTATAACAATAAGAAGACAGGACCTTGCCGATGCCTCGGTAAATGTGGCGGGAGTAACGGAAAGCTGTACGGTAGAGGCAAAATTGTTTGGCGTTGTGCCAATCAAGAACGTAGAGGTAACGGTAATTGATGAAAATACACTTGTGCCAGGCGGTGATGTTTTCGGAATCAAGTTTTTTACCAAGGGAGTAATGATAATACGAAACAGCGATATTGAAACGGCGAGTGGACTTGTAAATCCGTCACAGCAATCGGGATTGCAGGCAGGGGATGTGATAATCTCCCTTGACGGAGCCGAGGTCAATACCGCAGTGGAAATGACAAATATTATCGAGCATAGCTATGGCAGAGCCCTTGAGGTGAAGTATAAACGGGATGAGGAAATCCACACCTGTATTCTGACTCCCGTCCTGTCTGTTGCTGATAAAAAGTATAAAACGGGGCTTTGGGTGCGTGACAGTACGGCAGGAATAGGTACGGTGACTTATTATGATCCAAAAACAGGTGCCTTCGCTGGTCTTGGCCACGGAATATGCGATGTTGATACAGGAGCACTTATGCCACTGCTTCGGGCGAGTATTGTGGATGTTGAGATTACCGATGTTGTCAAGGGCAAAAAGGGAAGCCCGGGAGAGCTGAAGGGCTCCTTTCATAACCAAAAACGTGGTGTTCTGACACATAATACCCTCAGCGGTGTATACGGAATAATGGATGAGGGGTATGAAGCATCGTCAGGATCAAGGTGCGAAATTGCCCTTAAGGATGAGGTGCAAAGGGGAGAGGCGGTTATCTATAGCCGTATTGATGACAAGGGAGTTAAGGCATACTCAATTGAAATTGAGAAAATAACCTCGTCGGAGGATGAATATAAAAATTTTGTCATACGTGTCACCGACGGGGAGCTTCTTGAAAAGACGGGCGGTATCGTGCAGGGAATGTCGGG
>JAZRKT010000089.1:0-3825 GCA_045646465.1 Eubacteriales bacterium
CGGCAGGTCGTTTTTGAACTTTGTGCGAATAGTTTTAGAATCGACGTTGTAAGAGCCTGAAACACCTTTTCCGCTTACCGAAGCATCACCACCGTCCGCAATGTTGATACCAAAGCTTTCCTTAACCTTCTTAACAGCTTCTTCGATGCTCATGCTCGGGGCCTCACTTAACCGACCGATTTCAAGTCCCCAGCGCTTTAATGACTTATCGGCAATAAGCTCACGGATAAGCCGCCTTTCAGCGTCGTTGATGAAGCCTGCAGACCTCTGACCTACCGAGCTGTCGTATACACCGTTCCTTATGTCCTTGATAATATCTTCCAGCATATACGATGTGTCAACATCCTCATAATGTACCGCTTCAGACTTAAGAACTTTTAAAATATGGTGTAATTCAGATATCATATTGCCTTCATTCACATCAGGCTTGAAATATTGGGGATAAAGCTCGCACCATTCCTGCCATTGCTGGTCAAGACTTGTAAGTGCTTTGTCGGTAATAACAATCTTTCCCATAAAATCGTCACGCCAGGTATTGCCAAATACGTGCTTTGCCTCGGCAAGCTGAACGGAAGATAACTTCACCCTGCAACCTCTGATGTCACGAAGGATTGATTTTGCATTGTCGTCTGTAATCTTCTGCGGCTTTACAAGAGCGAGAATTGACTTTCCTAACGAAGATACCCTGTCGTCAGCCTCGTCAAAATGCCCTTTTTCGTAAAGACCGTAAATTTCCTTCAGCTCAGCTGTCAAATCGTCCTTGGAGTATGTACTGTTGTACTTGCCCCTGAGATGCCCTGCGAGAGTTTTGATTTTGTTGTCGCTCATTTCCCCCTCGGTTAAGTCTCTCGAACGCTTTTCGGATTCCGTTTCTTTTGTACCGTCGCTGTATGTTACTTCTACGCTTCCGTCTTCGTTGAATTGGTATCCTTTCGGCTTCCTGTTAGCATTAGTCCTATTTTTTGAATCTCCTGTTCCGTAACTTCGCCTTTCTCCTGATACAAAGAGATTATCATTTGTATCATCTTTTCCATATTTTCGTCCGTGTCTGCTAAATTCACTATTGATATTGTTGTTTCTTTGTCCAGCCCACAGCTCTTTAGCAACCGAATCAAGTTTTTCTCTGCCACTGTTAGCATAGTGTGCACCTCTTTCTTCGTGTTTATTTCCAATCGGTTTCCGTTCATAGATATGTACAATTCCGTCATCATCAATCACATATCTGTATGTTATATCATTGGATAAGGTTTGAGTAATAAGTCGATTTCTCTTATCAGCGTTCCACGTCAAAGCTTCGGATTGTACCCTATTATATTCTGCAGACGATAGTTTTATCTTATTGTACCATGAATGGTCAATTTTATCAATGCTTTTTGAACTAAAATTCTTGTCAGCATCACTCAAATCCCTCGACCACCGAATATCCTTGTTTTCCGAATTAAACCTCTCGGAAATATCTTCGGATAAATCCCTTGAATGTTTTACATCGTTTTGTAATAAAATACTATTGACAATATCCTCTTTTTGTAGTATATTGTTATTAGAGTTGAGAATGGTGTTCAGCTTGGGCAATTGGAGCCCTCTGCTACGAAGCCAATCTTGGCTCTTTTTCTTTTCTATATACCTGAGGTTGTTTGCGGATATTTGATTTTCAATAAAACTGCCGATATTATCTTTTCCGTATACACTTGCAATACGGTTTATGTAATTAAATCCTGCTTTTCTGTTCAAGTGAATGGCAACAACCACATCGTTGCCACTCTTATCGGTGAGTTCCGTAAATATAACAAAAGCATTAGGAACGGACGCTGAATCAAACACCATAATCGGATCGTGTATTGCTTCAGGAAGCCGTTTTATTTCATCAAGAGATATGCTGTGTTTTCCTCCGGTAATCTTAACCAAAACCTCTTGACTCATTTTAATTGGCAAATTCTGTGCATTAAGCTTCTGTAAAATGGTAGGAGTCTCACCAAGCTCAAATTGTTCGCTTGATTTAAGCGAACCCGAAAGCCACCTGTCAATAGCATTTGAAAAACTTAAAGTAACCTTTTCAGAAGGCTTGAAAGCACGATCTACGTTATCACCACTCAAATCCCTCGACTTCTTGACTTCCTCCCCGGAAGTCTTTTTTTCATCCCTCTCAACCTCAACGCCCTTTTCCTTGACAACCTCACTCTGCTTTTCGATAGCCGCCTTGAACTGCTCTGCAATGGCATCAGCTTCTCTGTAAACGTCGTAGAAAGCACGTCTCATTTCGGGAGAAAGCTTGTCAAGATAGCCGCTATTACGTGCAAATAAGCTTTCCAGTCTGTCTATAAAACGCTGAAGAACGTTCCTCTGCTCACCTGTGATTTTTGCAAGTGCTTCGCTGTTGTATATAACATAGCCTATCATGTCAGCAGCTATTTCTTCCTCGATAATGTCAGACCAGTTGTCCTTCAGATGACCTTCGGCGTCGGTGATGTCGGAAAGATAAAGCTGTGAATACTTGCTGAAAAGCTCCTCGAAGGAAGAGGTGTTCTTGCTTATAATGTCAAATACAGTACGCATAAGACGGTTTGCTTCGACAGGATTGTCTATTCTTAAGGCGTGGAAAACCTCGTGGACTGCCGCCCATCTTACACCGCTCTTTGCCTCGGTTGATATTACTATCTCACCTGTGTTAAGGTCAATTTTAGCATTGCCGCGAAGCTCTGTTGAAAACCTTATGTCACGACCGCATATTTTCGCTAAAGCCTCCAGCATCTTCACTTCACGTGATGAAAGCTTTGCTTTTCTTAACGCCTCGTCCTTTATAAGACGGGCATTTTTCTTTCTTACAATATTTGAACGGCTCTCGGCATCTCTCTTTCCGGCATTGTAAATTTCATTAACTTCGCTGCGGTTAAAATACTTGTCAACATATTTTTTACTTATAGCCTTGCCGTCCATACCTGCTCTGTAAATGTGAGCGAAGGCTTCAAGAATACCCTTCTTTGCCGCTGTTACACTTTCACCGCCGTCTGCCGCCTTTTTAACCGCATTGTCTACGATTCTGTCGTAAACCGTCTTGCCGTAGCTTCCCACACCGTCTAAGATGCTCTTGACATCTTCCTCGGAAAGTGATATACTGTTGTTGGTGGTAGTATCGGACTGGACGGGCGATTTTCGGACGTAAGCTGCGGGCTCATTTTCGGGCATGTTCAGCATTTCAGACGTACTGCCATTCTTTTTTGAAATATAAGCAGACTTCACATAAACCTTTTTAGCTTCAGCATTTGAAACGGCTTCTACTACGTAGTAGGTACCGTTTATTTTTTTGCTCATTTTTATAACAGCCGAGGGTGTTCCATCGTTGTTTCTATGCTCTTTATCTGTAACAAGTTCTCCTTTCTTGTTCTTCAAAAGTTCAATGCTGTCGTAATTGTCCACAACAAATCCGATTCTTGCAAGGTCATTGTCGTTTGCCATGCTGTGATCGGTAGCACCATTCTTGCCATGGTCCTTGTCAATGTGCATAAGAGCATTTCCTGTGAGAACATTAGAAAAACCCGAAACATCAAATCCAACAAGCGAAGAAATGTCCTTTGAGGTTTTTGAATCGGCATCAAGCTTTGATATTTCAATTTTTCTGGTCTTTCTGTACCGTTCGTCCTTCAATCCTCTGACACGGTTAATAAAATCAAGAATCCTACTGTCAATAGCCTTTTCATAACCGTCAATAACAGTTTTTTCGTCGTAGGGATAAGAGCTTTCATCCTTTTCAAGCACAATTGAGCTATCGTCCAAGGTTTCACCCTTGTCGTTGTCCACGTCCTCAATAGGAGCCTCAGGCAGCTGAGC
>JAZRKT010000090.1:0-10359 GCA_045646465.1 Eubacteriales bacterium
ATGCTTGACTATAAGAAGCTGTGTGCTGACCTTGAATATACCTACGAAGAAAAGGACGGCAACATCTATATCTACTCAGATAACTATGAGCTTGTATGGAAGTCCCTTTCAGACAGAAAGACAGGCGTCTTTGAATTTGACAGTGTTGATACCGAAGGCTGGGGCTCAACACATATGGCTCTTGAGGCATCAGACGGTTCTCTTAAGATGACTACCATCGCCGAAACAAGAGACCCCATTATGACATATCGTACAGGTAATTTCCCTACAGACTTCTATGCACAGCAGTTCAAGTCATTGAAAATGAGAATTAGATATAAGCATGACGGCGGCTCAGGCCAGACTCTCAGCTTCTACTATATTACAGACGTTGACTCTGTATACTCTGAAAGCAAGACTCTTAAGGCTCGTCTTAAGGACGACACCAAGGGCAAATGGGAAACAATTACCATCGACCTTACAAATCAGGCTAACTGGATTGTTGCCGATAGGATTACAGGTCTGAGGTTTGACCCCTTCAATGCTCACGGCGAAATGGAAATCGACTATATCAGATTTATTGCTGATCCCGAATTCAAATATGTTCCCATTGAAGAAAGACCCTTCGAGGTTATAAATGGTAACGCAGAAGATTCTCCCGTTACCTTCTATTCAGGTAATGCAACTATAAAGAAAATTGCCGAGCCCTTCAAGAAAGGCAACCACGTGTGGTATGTTGACGCCAAGGCGGGCAAGCAGTGGACATACTTCAGACACGCCGCAAGATACAAGGAAAATACAACATATAAGATTGACTTTGATATAAAGCTTGTAGATAACAACATTAGCGACCCCAACTACACAAATACTACCTACTGTGTAAATCTCAGATATGCCGATAAGGGCGCACTTAACGATTTTGACCATATTGTAGCTCATAACACAAAAATATCAATGACCGACGGCTGGGTTCACTGCTCTGTTGAGTATAAGGTAGGTAAGGTTGACAGCAACGAAAAGGCTGAGTTTACCATTTATGTAAATCCTCAGGGAGACGTTGGCTTTGACTACTATGTGGATAACATCGTAATCAGAGAGGTTGGCGCAAAGTACGACACAGAGACTGAAATCGTTATCAACGAAAACATCTAAGGAAGCTTTCAAAGCTAAAAGAAAAGGCACAGCGAATAACTGCTGTGTCTTTTTTTTGCCTGTGCTATGCTTTGCTCAGAATGACCCCCTGTGCAGTCCTGACCGAGCTTTGGTTGCCCGTGTTTGGGCGGAATGTAACTTTATATAAAACGGAAGAAATAAAAACTCAAACCAGCTGCTCCCTTAAAGCTTTCAGAATCCTTTTTTCCATCCTCGAGACGGTAACCTGAGAAATGCCTAGGATTTTTGCTGTCTGCATCTGCGTAAAACCCTTGAAAAAGCGAAGAATAATAAGCTGTTTGTCCTGCCCTTCAAGAAGAGTGAGTGCCTGATGCAGAGCCAGAGAATCAATTAACGGGGAAATTTCGTCCTCGGCGCTGAGCGTTTCGCCTATGCTTCTGTCGTCGTGTTCGGATATACATTCGTCTATTGAACGCACCGACGAGCAGGCTTCAAGACATTGTGTTATGTCCTCGGGCGACAGTCCGCACAGCGATGAAAGAACGGTGAGGGACGGCTCTTTTCCGTGAAGACGGATGTATTTTTCTCTTTGTGATAATACAAAAGCTGCGTTTTTCTTTAAAACACGTGATACCTTGATGACTGAGTTGTCTCGTAAATACCGCTTGATTTCACCTGTAATAAGGGTAAAGGCGTATGTGGAAAAGGCGTAGCCGAGATTTAAATCATAGCCGTCAATTGCCTTGAGAAGCCCCACGGTGCCTGTCTGCAATAAATCGTCGTAGCTTTCACAAGGAGTAGAAAGGCGGTGCACGATGCTTTTGACAAGGGGAATGTTCTTCCTGACAATTTCGTCCCTTGCGTTAATGTCGCCACTGCGGTATTTTTCAAAAAGCACCGTGTTTTCACAGGTGTCAAAGCTCATTTTTTTGCTTGCCTATGTACTTTTTCAAGGTGACCGTCGTGCCTTTGCCGACAGCTGATTTTACTGAAAGCTTGTCGGTAAAGCTTTGCATTATTGAAAATCCCATACCGCTTCTTTCGTCGCTTCCCGTGGTGTAAAGGGGCTGCATTGCCTTTGATACGTCCTCAATTCCGTAGCCGTTGTCTTTGACGGTAATGGTCAGAAGTCCGTATTCGTCGTAGGAGGCGCAAAGGCGTACAATTTTGCTTTTTTCGGAATATTCGGAGCTGTAGGCGTGAACTATGCAGTTGGTAACAGCCTCGGATACGGCGGTTTTGACGTCGCACAGCTCTTCAAGTGTGGGGTCAAGCTGTGAAATGAAGGCGCTGACGGCGGCTCTTGAAAAGCTTTCGTTTGCACTTTTTGCAGCAAATTGCATTTTAAAGTAGTTGATTTGTTTTGGCTTTTTCATTTTTTTGTCCTTTCCTTTTCGCTTATATTTCAGAGAAAAAATCGGTGGAGTCGTTGCATCTTTTGACAATTTGCCCTGTATCTTTTCCGTCAAGGCTTTTGACTATTTTGTCAACTCCTGCCATTTTCAAAATTTTCATTGTCCTCTCGCTTGTGTTGCAAAGAAACAGCTCTCCGCCGCTTTCCTTCATTTTTCTGTACCTTCCCAGCACAAGGCCAAGCCCCGATGAGTCCATAAAAGCAATTTGCGACAGGTCAAGTATCAGAACCTTTGGGCGGTTTGTGTCTATTAGCCTGTCAATGGAATTGCGAAGGCTTGCTATGCTGTGGTGGTCAATTTCTCCTGCAAGTGAGCAAATCATTTTGCCGTCCTTGTTTATTGATGTCATTTCCATAAATTTGTCCTTCCTTTTCAGTTGTAAATATATGATACAATACGGCACGTAAAAAACGTGTCGAAAGATGAGAGTAGTTTCTATTTTTCAAAGATGTGTAAAAGAACGAATAACAGAGACATTACCGGCAGGGCAGGGTAGATTAAAGGCTGAAGCGCACCGTAGGAGTAACCTTGTCCAAATAATAAAAAGGGCAGGTATATTGCAGGAATAGACAGAAAAATCACGTATAGCACAGCCTTTGGCTTTGACGGCGATGACGGGAAAAAGGCATTTTTAACGGCAATAGAGGCTGAGCATAAATATACGGGGCACTTTGCAATAAAGGCAAAAATGGCTATTGCGGGGACAATTTCCGTCAAATCAAAGCCTCTGAAGCATTTTGCAAGTGCAAAGTAGGGTCTGTTCAGAGAAAGGGTGAGCTCTTTGCCTAAAATAAGATAAACACAGCCGTTTGTGCACAGCAAAAGAATAAATGCCGTAATAACCGATAAAAGTGTGATTTTTGTAAGAGAGCTGTCTTTTGCAAAGCTGTTTTGAGAGCAGTAAAAGAATACGGCACAGTCAAAGGATAAAAATAAACCCGATATTGCACCCCAAAAAGCAGACTGTAAAAGCTTGTTGTCACGCTGAAAGGTGAAAAGGTCTGTGCTGATATCTTTAATTGCAGTAAAGGGCAAAAAGCATACAACGGTAAAAAGAATAACCGCCGAAGCCGATATACAGCAAAAACGAAAAATGGCGTTTTTGCCCTTTGAACAGGTAATAAAGCAACAAAACAGCAGACATAATGACATTATAAAATAGTAGCTTGTGCTCACACCCTTGCCCACGATAAAGCAGGTTTCGCTAATTACCTGTGTCATAAGCAGTACAACGCAGAATATTGATAAAGCGGCGCATAGCGGCGAGAGAATTTTTGAAATTGCGGTGCCTGAATTTGAAAAAAATGAGTTCCTTGCAAATATAACACAAACAAAATATGAGCATAAAAGTGCTGTTATAAGACACAAAAAGTGCCCTGTAAAGGGCAAATCACATTTTAACAGAGGATTAAAAATTGCAAAATTCAAAAAAAGAAATGCAGTCAATGATACATAAAAATAAAGCTTTTGTGAGCCTGTCACAGCGTTTTCTCCTTTCTGTAGCTGACGGTTGAGCTGCCGTGAAATACGGCATATTGTGAAAGGTTTATTTTGCCGTCCCTGCCTTGTGATATGACAGGTAGGACGGTTGCTTTTCCCGATAGCCTGTCAGACACAAAACGCACAAAGACAGGCGCGTGCTTTGTGACCTTTGAAATAAGCTTTATTATGTCCTCCTCGTCCTTTAAAAGCTTAAGACAGCCTTCAATTTCGTGTTGTTTGGCGCATAGCGTGTAGGGGTGAGACGGCATAAGAGGGCTTTGGCAGATTTGGGCACATTTTCGTGCAAAATCCTCATCCGCGTCATCAGGAACAACAAAAAGCTCACACGAGGCAAAGTAGCAGCCACCGTATTTTTTATCCAAAGCTTTTGCGGCTTTGTCAATTGTTTCTCCCTGTGATGAGGCAATAAAATACTCGCTATCGCTGTCCTTTGCACCTTGTTTTTCAACAACTGCCAAAATAGAAAGCAAATCGCTTTTTTCGTCCTGCATAATGGCCGCGGCGTGGAGAAAATGCACCTGCTCACGGTGGTTTTGAGCGCAGGAGCAGAGCAGGGGACATACAAATAAAATCAAAGCCCCAAAGAAAAAGATTTTTGCTTTCACACTATTCCTCCCTTGGCGGATAAATGGAATTTTTTACATGTCCCAGCGCCTTTTTTGGCATAACCGAAAGGCTGTCACAAAGACCGTCTATGCTTATGGGCGAAAAGGGTAGAAGGTACGGCACGCCGAAGGATTCCTTGCTGCACAGAGTGCATAGCAAAAAGCACACCGACACCACAACGCCGGGAAAGCCCAGTACGTCGGCAAGTATAATGTTTGCAAAACGCAAAAGCACCTGTCCGTTCATAAATGGCGGAACGATAAAGGTGCACACCGCCGTCAGCGAGCATACCATTATAACAGGCGCACTTGCAAGACCTGCACTTATTGCGGCATCGCCAAGTATAAGTCCTGCCACAATTCCCACAGAGTCCCCGACAGCACCCGGCTTTCGCACACCTACCTCGCGTATCAGCTCAAAGATGAACAGAATCACAAACAGCTCACCTGCCACCCTGAAGGGTACATCCCGTCGTTGACTTATGACAGCTTTGAAAAGCTTGTAGGGTAAAACCGAGGTGTGGTGCTCTACTGTTGAAAGATAAACTGCAGGAAGATACAGCGAAATCAGCAGGCTCGCAAAGCGCAGAATCCGCATAAATGAGGAATACAGTCCTCCCTTAAGATAATCCTCGGCAGACTGTAGCGCCTCTATAAAAAGGTAAGGCGCGGTAATAACCGACGGACTGCCCTCGCAAATTATTCCCACTCGCCCTTCCAGAAGCTTTGCAGCAACAACATCGGGCTTTTCCGATGAGCCTGCATTTGGAAACAACGACAGCTTTCCTTTTTTAAGGTAATGCTCAAGGTATCCCGAATCAAGCACCGACGGAAGGCTTATATTTTCAAGGACTTTTTTAATTCTTTCAACAGTTTGAGGTTTTGCAACGCCGTCGATGTAGCAAAGATACACCGTAGTGCCCGTCAGCTCACCTGCAACAAGACGCACAGACTTAAAGCAGGTGGTTTTAAGCCGTTTTCGAAGCAGGGCAAGGTTATCCTCAGAGTTTTCAATAAAGCCTTCGCGTGGCCCCTTCAGCACCGTTTCGCTGTTAGGCTCCTGAACACTTCGCTGTGCAGTTCTTCTTACCATACAACCGAGAAAGCAAAAGCCCTCTCTCAGCTCCAGCGCCAGCACCGCAAAGCCTGACAAAAGCTTATTGCAGGCGTCTTTTTCATCAGAAAGCACTATAAGCTCGCTTGAATAAATGACACCGTAAATATCCTGAGCCGTATCTGGTATGTTTTTCATTCTGATAACGGGAAGCATAATGCTCTGGGAAATGTAGTCCCTGTCGGTGTAGCTTCCGATATTAAAAAGAACGCCCCGTTTTGTGCCGCAGTAAATGATGCTTCTGCAGTTAAAATCTGCACTGTCACAAAAGGCGTTTTTGATATAATCCACCGCTTTGTCAAATTCTGCACTTTCCAAATCAGTCACCTCAATACCATTATCTGCAGTATTTCTTAGAAAATACCTGTTTTCTGTCGCAAGTTTAATTGTTAACAAATAACCTGTTGACACAGTGTGCTATTTTTGATATAATACAAAAGCTGTTAAAACAGCTTATATGCAGAGGTATCGAAGTGGTCATAACGGGGCTGACTCGAAATCAGTTTGTGAGCAATCACACGAGGGTTCGAATCCCTCCCTCTGCGCCAAATTTAAGAACGGATTTATATCCAAAAGCAATGAAAATGTTCCAAGTAGGTTTTTCAAAAGTAAAGGAGTTTTTTTATGCTACATAACAAACTTTTTAGACTAAATAATATGGATGAAAAATGTATATTGAGAAGCGGAGATTATACGTCGTACAGCTTTAATCTTAGTGACGAAGAAATTAAGTGTAAATATAGATTGTTTTTTTCTTGTGAGGATGCATTTTTGCCTCAGGTTAAAAATGAAGGCGGCGGAGACCAGCTTTATATGCTTATAGACGATTCGCTGGATTATGATAATGCAGAGAATAGCAGATATTGCCTTAATTTTTCCTGCGAAAAACCCATATATGCCACAAAGCGTGCAGTTAAGAAAATTATGTGGCAGCCGTTGATATACGGTTTGTTTGGCTATATTAACTATTCTAAAGGAAACGATATTTGGAATTGCGGCATTTCGGTTAAGGCAAAGGATTTGGTTGTAGAGCAAGACGGATATTTAAGGTTTAGAATCGAACGGTGGGATGTGAGAGAAAACATAAATCCTCATAACACATCTCTTGAGCCGGACGAGGTGTTTGAAATAAATGTTCCGGAAGGAACATATCCTTATACGGTTTTGAGTAATCAGCTGAAAATTGTTCAAGAAAAAACTGCGTGTATTGTGGTTTATGTTGAGGGCGAGAGATATTCCGGAGAGGTTTATTTTGAAAACCCGTTTGTTTCTGATGCCGAGAATCGAAATCTTTTGCCTGAATTTGAGCCTGGTCAGCTTGGACTGAGAAAGTTTGCGTGGTTAGGACAAAACCTTTCAAAAAGAGAATGGCCGAGATTTGAGATAGCAATCAATGACCGCGTATTTTTTGATGATGAGGTCTTTTTGAAAATCCATAATTTTTCACCTGTTGAAGTGCCTGTTCCGATGGGAATGGTCAGAGAAGGCGAAAATAAAATCTCAATAAAATACACAAGTGATTATCATGATACTATCCCTGTTGTAATCAACGAAGTTGCGATGCTTCAAAAGGAAGAATCGTATTTTAATGTAGTAAGATGTCCTGATGAAGTGACATGGGGCGAAGATGTTAAACTCCTTGTTGAGACAAGCTTGTCTGAAGCGGAATTGTTGTTTGAAAGTGAAGATTTTGTTCTGAAAAGACGAAAGATATATGATGAATTTAATCTTTGCGTATTGACACTGGGTATAAAAGAGGAAAAGAATAATCTTGCATTTTCCCTTAGCTATAAGGATGAAGCAAAGACTTATGATATAAAACGTTGCATAAGAAAAACAGTTGATAATGTTCTTTCAGGCAGCGGTGATATGGTGTATGTCAATGTTGAAAAACCAGAAGATGTATGTGATTATCTGAAATGGTATGTAGCAAACGACATAGGAAATTTTGTTACAGTTCGTCCTGTTTTCCGTTGGGGCGGTCAGAGAAGTGTAAATCCCAAGGTTTGGAGCTTCTTCACGGATATATGCGATGAGTTGGGACTTTTGTATGTCAATATTTCTGACGGACGAGATATTCCGGGACTTGCTGCAAACCCATCTTTGGAGATGCTGAAGGGCGGAGCTTTTCTTGGACGGCAGCTGCACGAGCGTGATGGACAGCTATTTTATTGGGCGGATTTAACCGGTCATCCCGTTGAAATCAATACGGAGCTTGAAGAATTCTATGATGTGGCACTGCGTATTGGCAGAGAGAACCCTGATACGCTTGAAGGGGCGTTGCGTTCTTTTAACTTGTCGTGGGGCAAAAACGGCTATTCTTTCAAGCGAATGTTTAGTGAAAATAATGACATAAAAGAAGCTCATGATTTGGCAACAGCTGAATTGAGAGACTTGAGCTGCGATAGCTTTATCCGTCATACGGGACCATCGGTGATGTTCAAGTATTTTTATCAAAGCGGCTTTGAATGGGCCGGTGCTGAAACAATGTACGGTTCAACTGAAATTCCGCTTGCGTTTTTGAGGGGAGCATCGTTGGCTCACGGAAAAGATAAATTCGGGGTTCATCTTGCACTTCAATGGTCTACATATCCTCATGATACTTTGCAACGCTATAAAAGATATCTGTTGTCTCTTTATGTCCCTTATATGCATGGAGTTACGGACATCAATACAGAAGAAGGCCTGTGGTTTATGGAGGCGAGATATGCCCATTTCAATAGACTTTCTGAAGTATGCGAAGAACACAGAAAAATGCTAAGGCGCTTCAATAAGTTTATAAGAACACATTCACGTACAGGACGTTTTTATACTCCTATTGCATTTCTGCACGGACGTATGGACGGTTGGTGCGGATTTAGTTCAAGGAAGCTGTGGGGTATGACGTCTATGAATGCGGGCGAGGAAAGCTTTTCATGGAAATTACTTCTTAGTTTTTATCCTCTTAATGTCATAGGTGAGCGTGGATTTACAAAAATAGAAACAGTCCATGCAGACAACGATAAGCCCTATGGACTTTTGAGTGGAACGCCAAAAGGCAATCCCGATGTTGTACCAGTTGAAAACGGCGATTTTTCAAATTATAAGGTATTGGTATTTGCAGGTTATAATTTGGCAAACGCAGAGGATTTTGACAGGATTTTGGCTTTTGTGAATAACGGTGGAACGCTTATTTGCTCATGGCCGCATTTTTCAACTACAACTCTGAGGGCGGATATTGAGAATTACAGATTGAGTTTTCTAAAGCATGATATCGTCAATAAGATATGCATAAGTCAGCCTGAGTTTAAAACTGACTTTGTCGACGGAAAAGAAGTAAAGATTTGTTCAAATATAAGCAAGCCTGATGAGATTATTTCAAAGACAGACAATGAAAGTCCATTAGTGTGCAGATATAATATTGGAAAAGGTGCTGTACTTCTGGTTAATACTTTGTTTTATCCCGGAAATGAGTCGGTTTTACCTGTATATTCAAAGCTGGTTGAATCGGTTAATGAAGAATTGCTGGAAAAAGAAAAGTGCAGAGTTTTCTGCGGCGAGGATGTTGAATACACTGTGTTTGCTCAGGAAGACGGAACATTCCATTATTATTTCACCGCCGTGGATTGGTACAATAACAGCGATGACTTGAGAAAAGCCGAAATACAGATTGGAGAATATAAATACCCAATCAATCTTAGATTCGGTGAAATGGTAAAGCTTGTTACAAATGGCAGTGTTGCTGTTTGGCCTGAATGTCACGATGCCGAGGTTGTATCGGTTTCAGACAACGATTTTACTGTACAGGGAGAGTCGGTACAAAAGTTCTTTGTTGCTTCACAGGGTGACGTTAAGGAATATTTTGTTGAGTTTGGAAACGAAAGTATCAAAAACACTGTGTTGAACAAGTAAAGCATAGATGTAAAGAAGATACATTGCCGGATTTTTGGTATGAGTGAATAAGTTACTTGGGAAATTGCGATAATAGCAAAATTGGTATTATACATAATAAATATCACAATGGTACATTCGGATTAGAACTGCCAATCATCGATATTTCAAGTAATGTCGGAACAGGTAATTATTGGTCATATAAAAGAAAAGAAACCGCATTTTAAATAATGCGGTTTCTTGGTTTAAGTGCTAATTTCATCAAAGATGGAATGTGTTAGGGTATTAGAAAATGATTAAATCAATAGAATATAGCAAAGAAGCCGTAACGGATTGTACCGTGACGGTTAATTTTTTACTTGCGTTAAATTTCATAAATTCTGCAGGTGCACTCTGGTAAAGTACTGTTTATTGGACACGTACCGTGATAAAATTTAGGTGTAGAAGAAATTATGCCTTGAAAAAGAAAGGAGATTTACTATGGAAACAATGTTTGTAACAATCACGGGAACTAATCATTATTATGGGCTCAAGCCTTTCAAGGTTGGCGGTATTGTAAAGCTTGTCAAGGACAAAATGAACGAATATGACAGCGAAGCCATTGAAGTGAAAATGCCGTATATTGATACAGTAGGTTTTGTGGCAAACAGTCCCAACACAACCTTTAAGGGCACCTGTAGTGCAGGCAGACTGTATGACAGTTTTGGTGACTGTTGCTTTGCAAGGGTGATGTTTATCACACATTCGTCGGTGATTGCAT
>JAZRKT010000091.1:0-3458 GCA_045646465.1 Eubacteriales bacterium
CCTTTACGAGCACCTACAGCATACTATTGTCCGCGGTGACCTACGACATATGCTGTCGGGCTTCCCGTCCCGCAGTGCCGAAACATTCCTGCGATATATAAAACAAACTAATATAAGAAAAAAGCAGTCTTTGCGCCGTCGCTGACGGCTGAGGTAACAAAATATTAAAATCCCCCATACAATAAAGTACGGGAAGAAAAATAAAATAAAAAATATCTTAAACGGAATAAGTAAGTAAAGGAGTGTCAACAATAGAAACGGATATAAAAAAACTAAAAAGTGGAGTGAATAAAGTGAATATAAGACGAGGAGATATTTATTACGCAGATCTCAGCCCCGTGGTAGGCTCGGAGCAGGGCGGAATAAGACCTGTGCTTATAGTGCAGAACGATGTGGGCAATAAATATAGCCCCACCGTAATTGCCGCCGCCATAACAAGCCGCACCGATAAAAGCAAGCTTCCGACCCATATAGATGTTTTTGCCGACAAATTCGGACTTGAAAAAAACAGCGTAATACTGCTGGAGCAAATCCGCACCCTTGACAAAAAACGCCTTCGTGAGAAGATGGGACATCTTGACGAAAGCGTTATGGATAAGGTTAATAGTGCCATAAGCGTAAGCTTCGGGCTTGGGTGAAGGACATAGCTTTAAGACGTGAGTTTACATGATACGATAATTCTGCCGTTGTTGTCCCCCGAAAGGGTGTAAGAGCCGCTTTTGGGGACGAGGACGGTTTTTTCTGTGTCATTTACAGGTGAGGAATATATAAGGAAGGCTTCGCCGTTGTCATCTGTAAACTGAAGACGGTTGCTGTTGACGTCAAGACCTGACACAAGCTCTATGTATTCTTCAAGACAAAGACCATTTTTTGCCATATAATATGCGTGCTCATATCCTACATATCTTAAATGCCACGGCTCGTAGCTTATGCCCGTAATGTGGGTTTTGTCGGCAGGATACCTTATGACAAAGCCATACTTATAGCAGTTGTCGGTTATCCACTTGTAAATACCCGTGCCGTCATAGTCGCTGTACTCGCTGCCGTTGAAAAGCGTAAGGTCAAGGGCAAGACAGGTGTGATGCTCGCTGAAGCCGGGAGCTGTTGCGATTTTTCGTCCTTCCTCTTCGCCAAGCTCGGCTATTTTGTTGTTTAACACCCTCTGCTGGTCCTCAAAGCTACGGTAGGTGTCGAAAATCATAACGTCGGTATTGTCGTTTTCCTTTGCAAAATCATTCAGCAGTCTGTCAACAGATGCGTGTGCCTCGGGTTTAAGCAAATCGTAGTTGCTCTTTACCCAGTAGCTTGCGTCAGCCGAGTCAGGCAGAGAAATGGGTTCTTCGTCAACAACAAGAGTGCTCACGGCATCAAAGGAATAGTCGTGGGTAGCATCGACAAGGATAAGGTTTCCTCTTTTTGTGTCGTCCGCTGTTACCGTGACAGGAGTATAATTGTTCTGCACGTCATTCTTTATTCTTTCAAGCTCGTTGAGGCGAGCCTGTTCTTCTTCGGAAATTACGGGTACGACGATTTTTGCATCCAGCGAGTCGTTGCCGGTAACAATCATCGAGAAAACCTTGCAGTTAACAAGCAAAAGTGCAAAGCATATTACAAGGCATATTGTATTGTAGCTTAAATTTATTCCCGAACCTTGGGAGGAAGGTCTCATATGAGCTCTCTGAGGCGGTCTGCTACTAGGAGAATGTCCCGAGGGACGATTGCTGTTGTTGTTCAATTCTTTCACTCCGGAATCTGTCGAAATTTCTTGTTTTTTATATTATAACTTATTTTTCTCAACAATAAAAGAGGTTTTTCTGTATTTTAACAAATTATTCAGTATTATTTTCTATTGCAAAATTAAAACAATGGTGATATAATGAGTTATCGGAAAGCCCGACATCAAATGTCGTAGGCAACCTTTGATAATAGTAAACCTTCGGTTCTCGTAAAAGTCGTCTTTGCACCAAACAGCGGAGCTAAGACTGCAGAGGGTTCGTTCTGTGCACAGGGATTTTCGTAGGGGTGACATTTGGTCGTCCGTGTTGGGGTGGAATGTTGTATTAAGGGAGAAAAGAGGCAGGAAAATGGCTGTAAAAACTGAAAACGAAAAAATTGCCGCACAAAATAAAAAAGCCTACCACGATTATTTTGTGGAGGACACATACGAGGCAGGTATAGAGCTTTCGGGAACAGAGGTAAAAAGCATAAGAGCAGGCACCGTCAATATGAAGGACAGCTTCTGCAAGGTTGAAAACGGCGAAATGATGATGTTTGGCGTTCACATAAGCCCCTACGAAAAGGGCAATATTTTTAACAAAAACCCTTTGCGTGAGCGCAAGCTTCTTTTGCATAAAAAGCAGATAATGAAGCTTTTCGGTCTTTGCGGAAAGGAAGGCTATGCTCTTATTCCGTTGAAGATGTATTTCAAAGGCTCACGTGTCAAGGTGGAGCTTGGTCTGTGCAAGGGTAAAAAGAACTATGACAAGCGTGAAACGGAAGCCAAAAAGCAGGCAGGACGTGACATTGAAAGAGCACTTAAGGAAAGAATGAAATAAAAGACAATTTGAAAGGAAGTACAAAAAATGATTTACAGAGAAGAAAAAATAGTCCTTGACTATTCAAAGGTAGATGCGCCAAACCTCTGTCACGATGCACTTTTCAAAATATTTATTGCCAACACTGACAGAGAGATGAAGGACAAGTATCTTCCCAAGCGCCCCACAGTTATCATATGTCCCGGAGGCGGATATTCGGGTCTTAGTGTAAGAGAAGCAGAGCCCATAGCAATGAAGTATCTTGCAAGAGGCTTAAATGCCTGTATTATTAGCTATGCCACATATCCCAACCAGTACCCAACAGCCCTCCTTGAAACGCTGTCGGCAATCAAATATGTACGTGAGCACGCTGAGGAATTATACGTTGACACGGACAGAATATATGTATGCGGTTTTTCTGCAGGAGGACATCTTGCGGCAAGCGTTGGAACATTATGGCACAGCAAGGAAAGCGTAAAATATTTCGGCGACACGGAAAAAGTAAAGCCCAACGGAATTATTCTCAGCTACCCCGTAATTTCAAGCGGAGACTTTGCGCACAGAGGCTCTTTCAACAACCTTCTTGGCGAGAGCAGAAAAGACGACCCGCAATGGCTTGAATACTTAAGCCTTGAAAACAGAGTTGACGAAAAAACTCCCAGAACATTTCTCTGGCACACCAACGGCGATGCAGAAGTTCCCTGCGAAAATTCCCTGTTATTTGCCCTGCAGCTGAGAAAATACGGCGTTCCGTTGGAGCTGCACATTTTTGAAAAGGGACCTCACGGCATTGCAACGGCAAATATACTGACAAACGATCGTGATTTTGCTCTCAGAACACAGACCTGGCTTGATATGAGTGCTGACTGGATTTTGGAGTATTGAGTTTTTTACACTTAAATGTTATTATTTCTGCACAGGCAG
>JAZRKT010000092.1:0-14169 GCA_045646465.1 Eubacteriales bacterium
ACTTCTTAGGAACAGCGTTAAGGTTAATTTCAAGACCGTCTGCAAGCTCACCGATAGCAACGGAAACTCCGCCTGCACCGAAGTCATTACAACGTTTGATGAGAAGTGAAGCCTCTTTGTTTCTGAAAAGTCTTTGAAGCTTTCTTTCTTCAGGTGCATTACCCTTTTGTACTTCTGCACCGCTTTTTTCAAGTGATTCAAGAGTATGCGACTTTGATGAGCCTGTTGCACCACCACAGCCATCACGACCTGTTCTTCCTCCAAGAAGAATAACGATATCGCCGTCCTCGGGAACTTCACGTCTTACGTTTTCAGCAGGTGCTGCCGCAATAACCGCACCGATTTCCATACGTTTTGCAACATAACCGTCGTGATAAAGCTCATCAACAACACCTGTAGCAAGACCAATCTGGTTACCGTAGGAGGAATAACCTGCCGCCGCAGTTGTTACAATCTTCTTCTGAGGAAGCTTACCATCCAATGTTTCTTCGATAGGCTTTGTGGGGTCAGCAGCACCTGTTACACGCATAGCTCCGTAAACGTAGCTTCTGCCCGAAAGCGGGTCTCGTATGGCACCGCCGATACAGGTCGCTGCACCGCCAAAGGGCTCGATTTCGGTAGGATGATTGTGAGTTTCGTTTTTGAAAAGAAGCAGCCAATCCTGTTCTTCACCTTCAACATTAACCTTAATTTTTACGGTACAAGCATTGATTTCTTCCGATTCATCAAGCTTAGAAAGTTTGCCGGTAGCTTTTAAGTATTTAGCTGCAATAGTACCTATATCCATAAGATTCTGAGGCTTTGTCCTGTTTAATTCCTTACGTGTTGCAATATATCTGTCATATGCCTTCTGAATAATTTCATCTTCGAACTTAACAGAGTCGATAGTTGTAAGGAAGGTTGTATGACGGCAATGGTCGGACCAGTATGTGTCAATCATACGGATCTCAGTAATGGTAGGATCTCTGTTTTCCTTTATAAAGTAGTTCTGACAGAACTTTATATCATCAAGATCCATTGCAAGTCCATAGTTCTTTACAAAATCAGAAAGCTCTTTTTCTGAAAGCTTCGTAAAGCCATCAAGTGTTTCAACAGTTGTAGGAATATCGTACTCTGTAACAAGTGTTTTAACTTCATCAAGAGAAGCTTCGCGGCTTTCCACAGGGTTAATAACGTGCTTTTTGATGCGTTCAACATCATTTTCGGATACATTACCGTAAAGAAGATAAACTTTTGCTGTTCTGACCAAAGGTCTGTCGCCCTGTGAAATAATCTGAATACATTGAGATGCGGAGTCTGCTCTCTGGTCAAACTGTCCGGGAAGAAATTCAACTGCGAATACAGCACTTGCCCCGTCTTTGTCAAGAGTTTTTAAGGTGTTGTCAAGCTGAGGCTCCGAGAAAACAGTATTGATACACTGTTCAAAGAGTTCATTTTCAATATTTTCAACATCATATCTGTTGATAATTTTCACATTTTCAACGTTTTCAATGCCGAGAAAATCCTTGATATCGGCAAAAAGTGAGCCTGCTTCATGAGCAAATTCATTCTTTTTTTCAACGTAAATTCTGTATACCATTGTTTTTACTTCTCCTTAATAATGTCAAGTGCTTTTTTACCAATATCCTTTCGATAGAAAGCGTTGTCAAACGTGACCTTGGTAACATTTTCATAAGATGCAGCCACAGCATTTTCGAGCTTATCGGCAACGCAAACAACGCCCAGTACTCTTCCTCCACCTGTTACAACCTTGCCGTCCTTAATCTTCGCACCTGCAATAAAAACGTCCGCCTGGATATTCTTATCAATTTTGATTTCAAAGCCCGTTTCGTATTTTCCGGGATAGCCGTTTGATGCCACAACAACGCAGCATGCGCTCTTGTCGCTGAACTTTACTTCAACATCAGAAAGTCTTTCATCAGCAACAGCCATCATTATTTCAAGAAGGTCACCTTCAAGCAAAGGCAGAACAACCTGTGTTTCTGGATCACCGAAACGGCAGTTATATTCAATAACCTTAGGACCGTTTTTAGTAATCATAAGACCGAAGTACAGACAACCCTTAAAGGTTCTCCCCTCTTTATTCATAGCATCTATTGTGGGAAGGAAGATTTTTTTCATACACTCATCGGCAACATCCTTGGTGTAACAGGGGTTTGGAGCAATTGTTCCCATACCGCCCGTGTTAAGACCCTTGTCGCCGTCAAGAGCACGCTTGTGGTCCATTGAAGAAACCATAGGACAAAGTGTTTTTCCGTCTGTAAATGCAAGCACAGAAACCTCAGGACCTTCAAGAAATTCTTCAACTACAATATTACTTCCGCTTTCACCGAAAACCTTGTCTTCCATCATTGAAATAACTGCATTTTTAGCTTCCTCACGCGTCATCGCAATAACAACACCCTTACCAAGGGCAAGACCGTCAGCTTTGATAACTGTGGGAATGGGGCAGTTTTCTATGTATTTGAGTGCAGAATCCTTGTCAGTGAACACCTCATACTGTGCCGTAGGAATTCCGTACTTTTTCATAAGATTTTTTGAGAAAACCTTACTGCCTTCGATAATTGCCGCATTTGCTCTTGGACCGAAGCATTTGATTCCTTTTGCATCAAGTGCATCTACTGCACCAAGAACCAGAGGGTCATCGGGAGCAACAATTGCAAAGTCGATTTTGTTGTCAACCGCAAACTGTGTTATCTTTTCAATTTCCTTTGCTCCGATGTCAACAAGTGTTGCATCATCCTTCATTCCGCCGTTGCCGGGCAATGCAAAGATTTCAGTCACTTTCTTATTCTCTTTAATTTTCTTTATAATTGTGTGCTCACGGCCACCGCCGCCAACAACCATTACTTTCATATATCTGTCTCCTAACTTATGTAAATCAGCCTATAATTTCCCTTGAAACCTTTTCAACAGCCTGAGGAAGAATAATCCATTCCGCCTGTTCCATAACTCGTCGCTGTAAAACCTCGGGAGTGTCTCCATCTTCGACGTTAACAGCCTTCTGCATAATAATTCTGCCTCCATCAGGGATTTCGTTTACAAAATGAACTGTAGCCCCTGTCACCTTTACGCCGTATTTCAAAGCTTCCTCGTGAACCTTAAGTCCGTAATAGCCTTTACCGCAAAAGGAAGGAATAAGAGCAGGATGTACATTGATTATTCTTTCAGGATATTTTGATGTAAAGTGCTCGGTAAGAATTGTCATAAAACCTGCAAGAACGATAAGGTCAATGCCTCTGTCTTCAAGAAGAGCAATCACCTTGTTTTCAAAGTCTATCTGGTCAGCACATTCTTTTTTTACAACAGGAACAGCTTCAATCCCCGCGTTTTTTGCACGCTCAATAGCATAAGCTTCTCTGTTGCTTGCCACAACAAGTGCAATTTCGCCGCTTGTGATGATACCGCTGTTCTGTGCATCAATAAGTGCCTGAAGGTTTGTTCCGCCGCCCGAAACAAATACAGCTATTCTTGCTTTTCTGTTTAGCATATTACAACTCCGTCGTTTCCTTCGATGATTTCGCCAATAATATATGCATCCTCACCGTTAGCCTTAAGAATTTCAAGAGCTTTGTCGGCATCCTTTTTATCAAGAATAATGCTCATACCAACACCCATATTAAAGGTGTTGAACATATCTCTTTCAGGAATGTTGCCGATCTTTGCGATAAGGTCAAAAATAGGAAGAACGCGTACTGCGCACTTATTAACTTTGGCAGTAAGTCCGTCGGGAATGCTTCTTGGAATATTTTCATAGAAGCCGCCGCCCGTGATGTGTGAAATACCCACAACGCTATCAACCTGTTCCAAAAGTGCAAGAACGGGTTTAACATAAATTCTTGTAGGAGTAAGAAGTGTTTCGCAAACGCTCTTTCCCCCAAGCTCAGCAACAGGCGACTTGATATCAGCGTTTTCAACATCAAACACTTTACGCACAAGTGAAAATCCGTTTGAGTGAACACCGCTGGAAGGAAGTGCGATAATTATGTCCCCTGCTTTCATCTTTGTGTTGTCTATAATCTTGTCCTTATCAACTACGCCTACGGTAAAGCCAGCAAGGTCATATTCATCAATAGGATAAAAGCCGGGCATTTCAGCAGTTTCGCCGCCAATAAGTGCCGCGCCTGACTGAACACAGCCTTCTGCAACGCCCGATACAATTGCGGCAATCTTTTCCGGCACGTTCTTTCCTACTGCAACATAGTCAAGGAAGAACAAAGGCTTTGCACCGCAACAGATAACATCATTAACACACATAGCTACGCAGTCAATACCAACTGTATCGTGCTTGTCTGCGAGAAACGCCATTTTAAGTTTTGTGCCAACACCGTCTGTGCCGCTTACAAGTACAGGCTTGCTAATTCCTGTGAGATCAAGCTCAAACAGACCGCCAAAGCCGCCGATACCTGAGCAAACACCGCTTGTCATAGTACGTGCAATATGCTGTTTCATAAGCTCTACAGCCTTATAGCCCGCAGTAATATCTACGCCTGCGTTTTTGTAACTTTCACTAAAACTTTTCATTTCCTTTATTCTCCTTAATCAATTATTATAAGTTTCTTCAATAGCCTTGTTTTTTGCAAGAACCTTTTCTGCCCCTGCTTTTCTCGCATCGTCAAGCTTCTGTGCAAGCTCATCGTCTGAAATTGCAAGAATTTCTATAGCAATAAGCGCCGCATTTGCTGCACCGTTGATTGCAACCGTGGAAACAGGAATACCTGTAGGCATCTGCACAGTTGAAAGAAGTGCATCCATACCGTCAAGATTTGAGCTCTTAACTGGAATACCTATAACGGGAAGAGTTGTATTCGCCGCAATTGCACCTGCAAGATGAGCCGCCATACCTGCCGCCGCAATAATAGCACCAAAACCGTTCTTTCTCGCATTTACCGAAAACTCTCGGGCTTCGACGGGTGTCCTGTGTGCAGAATAAACGTGCACCTCAAAAGGAACAGCGTATTCCTTAAGCGTGTTGATGGCTTTTTCAACTACCGGCAGGTCGCTGTCGCTGCCCATAATAATGCCTACTTTTTTCATAATTTCCTCCATATATAACAAATAATAAATTGAATAAACAATTTCAGCAATTTACCTTATATAATATACCACATTACAAAACAAAAGTCAACAAAATATTAACTTTTTTCGGTAAAAAAAGCAAAAAGAAATCACATTACGTGATTTCTTTCTAAAACTCGAGACCTATTATAAAATCATTGGTACAAAGCTTGTCGGCAAGCTCTACATGTGAAAGCTTTGAGGGGTGTTTTACAACACACTCGATTCTACATTCGTTCTTCGAAAGCTTTTCAAAGCTTACATCCTTTACGACAATATTTTCCTGTTCAAGTATTCTTTTCAGCTTATCAACAGGTTTGTCGCATACCTCTACCTTGAAAGTCATAATTGAGACAGAGGTTTTGTTGATGATTTTTGTTGAGTGCAAAAACCACTGAAAGAAAACGAGAATTAAGGTACAGAAAAGGCCAACTATGTACTGACCTGCTCCGATTGCCATACCAACCGCCGCCGTTGACCACAGACCTGCTGCCGTGGTCAGACCGTTGATGGCATTTCTGCGAACAAAAATAGTACCAGCACCAAGGAAACCAATACCCGTTACAATTGTTGAAGCGACACGTGTTGGATCAACCCTAATTATTTCGTCACCCATTTCAACAGCTCTTGCAATCATATCCTCAAAACCATACTTGGAAACAATCATAAACATTGCAGAACCAAGCGCAACGACAAGGTGAGTTCGAATTCCTGCATCTTTAAGTCTTGCTTTTCTTTCCGTACCGATAAGCGCACCGCAAATTGCCGCAATTACAAGACGAATAATGCACTCAAGGTCTAAGTAAGAAAACTCAGGTAAACTCAAGAATACTGCCTCCTTTTCATATAATGTTTGAAATTATACCATCTCAAGCTTGTAAATTCAAACCAAATTAAATAATTTACAGAAAACAATTTATGAACTACTGTCAAGTGATTTACTGCCTGTTTTTTGAATAAAAACTCCAACGAAAATAAGGATAACGCCGATGATAATAGGGCATTGATGTGCTTTGTTTATTTTATTGTATTCGGCTTTTTTAGTTTTAGTGAATTTTCGAACAGTATAGAAGATTGTGTATAGATTTCGGAGAATCTTTTGGATAAAGGGCATCATTGTTGAGTTTCGTCCCACATTTTTTCATAGAAACAAGTAGTTGTTTTGGTTTTCTATAATGTCTTCCTTCCAAAAAATATAAAAGGAGCTGTCTCAAAACGATTTTTCTAATCGAGTTGACAACAGCACCTTTGTGTGATTTTAGTCAGTTATAATTTCAACATCTCCGTTATTATCAATAAGATTAAATCCGAAAATCGAACAAATATCACTCAGTACAAATGTAGGAAGACCGTCACGCATATTCATAGGTGCGCTAAGCTTTACCTGTTTTCCGTTGACAATGGCAACATCGCTATCTACTGTGAATACAGCACTAACAGTCTGGGAAGCAACTGTAAGCTCACCCTTTGCTAAAGAGTATTCTTGATAGAGCTTTGCGCTTCTGAAGAATAGAAACTCAGGGTCAAGGCTGACAATAATTCTGCCCTTTTCGTCATAATAAGGAGTAAATTCAAATGCAAGCTTTCTACCGTTTACGGTAAGGCCATTGAGTATTTTTAACTCAGCAACCCTTGTCATAAGAGTTACGCTTTCAATTTCAAAGCTTTCTCTAAGCATATTGTCAATTCTGATATCGGTTATGTTTGCATGTTTCCAGGTTTCAAGTTTAGCTGGAGCAAACAATACATCAACGTAGCCGTCCTCTGGCGAGACATCAACGTTATCGTAGTTGAGACACATAGTGCCGTTCCATTTTGTTGTGCCTTCAGTAAGGAAAGCAAATCTCATTTCGGAGTTTCCGTGAGCACGCAATCTAAATTTGACGAAAGTAACCTCATCACCGTTGCAGAGATACTTGTCACCCTTGATGTGGAAGGAGTAATGCTCGCAAACGCCTGTTGGTTTTACAACAACAGATGAGCCTGTATACTCAAGTTCAGAGTTTCCTTCAAAGCCATTAACGTCATCGTATTTTGTACCATCGGTAAAGTCCCAAGTCTTTATAACGGTATTGGGCTCGAGGAGATAATCAGGCTTTTCAAAGCCAAGACGTCTTATTACGCCTCTGCCCACCTTGTTTAGGTATGTGATTCTCTTTTGCTGACTTTCAGTAGGAAGGACGTTATCGCACTTACCGCTTTCAGGAGCAAACACTTCACGTACATTGTCAAGGTATCCGAAGCCGTGAAGATTACACGGCATCACATATGTGCCTTCACCGTATTCATTCCAGGTAGACAGCATAAAGATTTTATCATACCAGTTGTCACCCTTACGTTCATCGCCGTGTTTTTTGATGTATTCAAGCGCTTTTTTGTGATCGTCAAGGGACATCAGAGGAACTCTCTTATCTGCACCTCTCCATGCACAGTCATTGTAGCCCATAGAAACCGTATTCATAAATGGCGCAAGACCATGGCTCTCGTGGAAACTGTTAATCAAGTCTATCTGTCCTAACTGATATTTAAGCTTGTAACCGTTGTACATATAGTGATAAGCATATGTAATATCACAGAATTCAGACAGATCTTTATATTGTTGGTACCCACCCATAACTGTATTCATAAGATAAATACCATCAAATCCGTAACGCTTAATATCCTCATTAATGAAATTAATAACTTCATGAGCCTTTTCTGGGCCTCCCCAGTGTTCAACATATGTTGGCATCCACGTAGTAACAAGAGGTCTGTTATTTATGATGAGGTATCTGGGGTCTGTGAAGAAATAATCACACCAGTAAGACCATACGTAGTCAATGAAGTCTTGGGGATTGGTGTTGGTGTAGCCTGCATTTTCCCACATAATGATAAACTTCATTTTATCGCTGTAGCGGGCGTTCATAAAGCCGTCACGCAGTGCATGGTCCATTCTTGAACGCTTAATGGGACTGTTAATCATAGAGTCGGGACAGTACCAGCAAAAATGCTGGAAGGTAATGCCGTGCTCAACCATAAATTTGATTTCCCAATCGGCAACCTCAGGCAAGCCCTCGTCATACGGGCCAATAAGTGCAGTGTTGTCATTGAAATATGTAATTCTATCCCAGCCGAAATGATGTCCTTCACGCCACATATTACAAATGTTAATACCAACATCGTATTCAGGATGTCTGACGGGTTTTGGTTCAGGACAGTAGTCGTCGTAATCGATATTTGCTTCGCAAACAATATCGGTAAAGCAAAGTACTGCATCCTTATTTGGCTCAAAGAATATCTCAAGTGCATCAAAGACTACTTTATCAACCGCGAAAGTTCCGCACTTTTTACCGTCAATTTTAACAGTAATCTCTTTGCCTTTGGTTTCAAGTCTAAGCACCTGCCATACATTGCTTGTAAACTTTCTTAAGAAAGAGCCATCAAGCGTCTTGAATTCATTGTGCTCCGACTTTATACCAAATACAGTATTATCACCATTTACAAGAGAAAAGTTGAAGCCATCAGCCCCTTCAGGAAGAAGAAAATAACCTTCAACAATAACATCTTCCTGCGTTAATTCAACAGGAAGGTATGCAATTGACTTGTTACCCTTCTTAACGGCAGTTTTTGCATAAGTATAATTCATCTGAGGTGAGCTTGTATTGTGATTGCAAATTTCAAATTCGCCGTCAAGACTCCATTCATCAGGAAAATACTTTTGCGTACCTACAAAAGTTTCATTTGCAATATAATCAACATAAAGCTTGTTTTTTATAGGAGTAATCTTGATTTCATTTTCGCCGGTTGTGCCGATGTATATACGGCCTGCGTCGCAAAACTCACCAAGCTTGTAAACGCCCGCTGTTTCGCCGTTGACTGCAAACTTTGCATCCCCTTCATCAAGGTCAAAGGATACCTTGATACGTGTTTCGCCAATAAATGAGCTGATTTCTGTTTCAATGCCGTTAAAATAAAATTTTCCGTTCGAGGTGCTGAACTCAAATACGGTTTCATCCTTTGTAGATGCAATTCTTACGGTTACGCCGTCTCCACTGATTTCAGTAACATAGAACATTTCGAGAGCCATTTTTCCTGTAGACTGCTCCTGAAAATCACGTTTTATTCTTACTCCGTAGGAGTCAGCCTTGTCATAAATATAGCTCGGAAATGCCTGAGCAGGCTCGGAAGACGTTCTATTATCATAGTCCCACGATGAGGCAATTCCCGCAATATGAAATTTAGCATCATCTATAAGGTATTTTGCTTGCTTACCCATAGTAAATTCCTCCTTTATGCAATAAATGCTATGCTTAGTTTATACTAAAGAACTAAAAGTGTCAATAGTTTTTGGAAATATTTTTTTGTAAAATTGAAATAAATTTGCAGATAAAAAGATGTATTATGATAAAGGCAGTTTTTACATAATTTATGCTTGTTTAACACCTGCAGTTTTGCAAATGTATCACAAAATGCTGAAAGCTCCACACTCATTTCTGGCGCGGAGCTTTAAATTTTATTACATATATTCTTCCATCTTTTTGTACTTTGCGTAACGCTCAACAGTATCAACTCTGCTTTGTTCAAAGAGAGTTTTTGCATTTTCGGGGAATGTGCGTTTAAGTGAAGCATATCTCACTTCCCCGTCAAAGAATTCCATAAGGTCACATGCTGGCTCTTTCGAGTCAACGGTCAGATGCTTGCTCTCAGAAACAGGATTGTATCTATAAAGAATCCAGTAACCGCAGTCAACGGCACGCTTCATTTCCTGTTGCACCTTATCCATACCAAGCTTGATGCCGTGAGAAAGACAAGGAGTATAAGCAATAATTACCGATGGACCGTTATAGCTCTGGGCTTCTCTGATAGCCTTAACGAGCTGATTTGGATCAGCGCCCATTGCAACCTGAGCAACATATACGTTACCGTAGGTCATAAGCATCGCACCGAGATCCTTTTTCTTTGACTTTTTACCCGAGGCGCAGAACTGAGCTACAGCACCGAGAGGGGTTGCCTTTGAGGACTGTCCACCTGTGTTAGAGTAAACCTCAGTATCAACTACAAATACGTTGATGTCTTCACCGCTTGCGATTACGTGGTCAAGACCGCCAAAACCAATATCATATGCCCAGCCGTCTCCTCCAAACATCCAGAAGCACTTTTTGGAAAGTCTGTCGCTGTCACGGAGCACTTCTTTAACATACTGTGTTTGCTCAGAATTTTCGAGAGCAGCTATGAAGTCTTCCGATGCCTTTTCGTTTTTCTCAAGGTCATCAAATGTTTCAAGCCACACAGTTGCCTTTTCCCTAAGTGCATTATCACTTGTTGCTTCCAACAGCTTTTCCACATTCATCTTAACAAGCTCACGCTGTTTTTTATCAGCAATATACATACCGAGGCTGAATTCGGCGTTATTTTCAAACAAAGAGTTTGACCAAGCAGGCCCTTTGCCTTTTGCATTTTTTGTATAAGGAATACCCGGCATCGGTGAGCCCCAGGCTTGAGAACATCCTGTAGCATTTGCCCAGTAAGCCTTGTCGCCAAACAGCTGAGTAACAAGCTTAGCATAAGGTGTTTCGCCGCATCCAGCACAAGCTGCAGAAAATTCAAGAAGAGGCGTTTTAAACTGACTGCCCTTAACGGTATACTTGTCAAACAGCTCTCCCTTATCGCTTGTCTTAAGGGTATATTCCCACACTTCATCGTAAGTAGGAATAGTTGTTACGTGCTCCATTGTTATAGCCTTTTCCTTGGCAAGACAGTTATTAACACAGCTTCCGCAGCCGGTACAATCTGCACCACTGACAGAAAGCGTATAGTAAAGTCCTTTAGCCTGTGAGCCGTTAGCAGGAACATACTTCATTGCTTCAGGTGCGTTTTTGACCTCATCTTCACTCAGTAAATAAGGTCTGATAACAGCGTGAGGACAAACAAAAGCACACTTATTACATTGAATACACTTTTCAGGATTCCAAACAGGAATATTTTCGGAAATAGCGCGCTTTTCGTATGCCGTAAGGCCAAGCTCAATTCTTCCGTCCTTATACTTTTCAAACACGGAAACGGGAAGTTCGTCCCCCTTCTGATTATTGATAGGTTCAAGTATCTGAGTTACAACCGAAGGCTTTGACACGTCGGTCTTAGCAAACATTTCGTTAAGACCTCCCCAACTTTCAGGAACGTCAATTTTTATAAATGCCGATGCACCGCGAAGAATTGCTTCAACGTTCTTGTTTACAACATCCTCGCCCTTGGCAAAGTACGTTTTCTTTGCCGAATCAATCATATAATTCTTTGCTTCTTCTGCATCAATTACATTTGCAAGAGTGAAGAACGCCGACTGAAGAACCATATTTATTCTTCCGTGAAGGCCAATTTCATCGGCTATTTTTGCAGCATCTATTATATAGAATTTTGCTTTTTTAGAAGCCAACTGCTTTTTAAGAGAAACAGGCAGACGTGCATCAAGCTCATCGGGAGAATAGGAACAGTTAAGAAGGAATGTTCCCTCCTCCTTAAGTTCGGTTACAATATCGTACTTATAAATATAGCTCTGATTATGGCAGGCAATGAAGTCTGCGTTCTTCACATAATATGTAGAGCGTATGGGAGACGAACTGAAACGCAGGTGACTCTTTGTAACGCCGAAGGATTTTTTTGCATCGTATTCAAAATAAGCCTGTGCATATTTTTCTGTATGGTCATTGATGATTTTAACGGTACTGTGATTTGCACCGACAGTTCCGTCAGAGCCGAGACCCCAGAATTTACAGCTAACCGTATCATCGTTTTCGGCGTTGATTGTCTTAGAAGGAGTAAGGCTTAAATGCGTAACATCGTCATTGATACTAACGGTGAAGCCGTTTAAAGGCTCGTCATTTGCGAGATTTTCAAACACAGCAAGAATGTCGCTCGGTGTTGTATCCTTGGATGAAAGACCATATCTTCCGCCGATAACGGTAATATCTTTACCGTAAAGCACGCTTCTTACGTCCGTATAAAGAGGCTCGCCCACAGCACCCATTTCTTTTGTTCTGTCAAGAACAGCTATTTTCTTAACAGTTGCAGGCAGAGCATTTACGAAATGCTTTGCAGAAAACGGTCTGTAAAGATGAACCTGAAGAAAGCCTGCCTTACCGCCGTTTTTGTTGATATAATCTACAGTCTCCATTACAGTTTCGCTTACAGAACCCATCGCAACAATTATATTTTCCGCATCTGGGGCACCGTAATAGTTAAAGAGGTGATACTCTCTTCCTGTGATTTTAGAAATGCTTGCCATATATTCTTCAACAATTTCAGGAAGCTCATCATAATCGGAATTATTTGCTTCTCTTACCTGGAAGAAAATATCAGGATTCTGTACCGTTGCACGCAAATCAGGGTGATCGGGATTAAGTGCGCCTCTCTTATAGCTGTTAAGTGCTTCATGGTCAACAAGCTTTGCAAGGTCTGAATAATCCATCTGCTCAACCTTATCAATCTGATGGCTTGTCCTGAAGCCGTCAAAAAAGTGCATAAAGGGTATGCGTGACTTAATTGCAGATAGATGCGCAACACCAGCCAAGTCCATAATTTCCTGAACTGACGAGGTTGAAAGCATTGCAAAGCCTGTCTGACGGCAGTTATAAATATCGGAATGGTCGCCGAAAATTGAAAGAGCGTGGGTGCCTACAGTACGGGAGGCCACGTGAAGAACGCCGGGCAGTCTTTCACCTGAAATTCGGTGAAGCACGGGTATCATCAGCATAAGTCCCTGTGATGAAGTAAAGGATGCCGACAGAGCACCTGTTTCAAGCGAGCCGTGAACTGCAGCAATTGCGCCTGCCTCAGACTGCATTTCAACAAGTGAAACCGTCTGTCCGAATATATTTTTCTTCCCGTTTGCCGACCAGGCATCTGTTTTTCCTGCCATAGGCGAAGACGGTGTTATTGGGTAAATAGCGGCAATTTCGGTGAAGGCATATGATATATACGCCGCCGCCTCATTACCGTCCATTGTTACAAGCTTTTTATCTGACATCTGAATTGTCCTTTCATAATTTTGTACGCTTTTCTTAACATTATAGCAAACTCACTCAACAATATCAAGTATTTTGCAGACAAATATCGAAAAATATATGCGCGGGCGGACTCACATCCGCCCATTATTGTTATTGCTATTTTTTATTAAGTCCAAGTTTTTCTGCCGCCTCTTCACGCATTTTATACTTAAGAATCTTGCCTGCGGCATTCATCGGAAACTCTTTTAAAAAATCGATGTATCTCGGAACCTTGTGCTTAGCAAGGCTTGCAACGATAAAGTCCTTCATTTCCTTTTCGGTCATCTCTTCCCCGTCTTTAAGAATAATACAAGCCATAATTTCTTCACCGTACTGTTCGTCAGGAACACCGATAACCTGTACATCCTTAACCTTGGGATTTGTATAGATAAACTCTTCGATTTCCTTGGGATAGATGTTTTCTCCGCCTCGGATAATCATATCCTTAAGTCTGCCTGTGATGCGGTAGTTTCCGTCTGCGTCGCGGCAGGCTAGGTCGCCCGAGTGAAGCCAACCGTTTTCATCAATTGCCGCAGCCGTGGCTTCAGGCATCTTGTAATAGCCCTTCATAATGTTGTAACCGCGGGCAACAAATTCTCCGTTTACCCCGTCAGGAACATCCAGTCCCGTTTCAGGATCGATAACCTTACATTCAACATTTGCAAAAGCGCTTCCTACAGTCTCTGTACGTACTCTGAGGTCATCATAGTAAGAGCTCATTGTACATCCGGGGCTCGCCTCTGTCTGACCGTATACAGAAACTATCTGCTTCATACCCATAGGACCTGTTGCCGCAAGCTTCATAAGGTCTGCAGGACAGTTTGAACCCGCCATTATACCCGTACGGATATAGCTGAAATCGGTTTTTTCAAAATCGGGGTGCTGCATCATTGCGATAAACATTGTGGGAACACCGTTAAATGCAGTGATTCTTTCTGAATTCACACAAGCTAAGGATGACTTGGGTGAGAAATAGGGCATGGGACACATTGTGGCGCCGTGGGTCATTGATGAGGTCATAGAAAGCACCATTCCGAAGCAATGGAACATAGGTACTTGAATCATCATTCGGTCGGCGGTGGAAAGTTCCATC
>JAZRKT010000093.1:0-2411 GCA_045646465.1 Eubacteriales bacterium
CATCTTGGGTTTTTGCACTTTATAACGCCTGTGATTTTTTCAGGCAAAGACAGCTTTTTACGCTGGGCAACCTTTCCATTCTTTACGATGCTTACGGTAATTCCGCTGTCAATATAGCCGAGAATGTCAAGGTCAAGCTCAATAAGCTCTGCTATTTTGATAATATCCTTCTTGCCCATCTTTACGCTGTCTGCGTTGAGAATGAGAGCGACGTTGCACTTAAGCTCAGAAAGCTTAAGAATGTTGTAAAGCTCTATTCCCTTGCCCGGCTTTATGTGGTCAAGAACAATTCCGTTTTCAAGTGGAGTTACTATCATACTACTTTACCTCCAACAGCTTCATAATAAGTGCCATTCTTATATACTTTCCGTTAAGCACCTGTTCAAAGTAGCAGGCTCTGGGGTCGTCATCCACCGCAACGGAAATCTCGTTAACTCTGGGCAACGGATGAAGAATACAAAGGTCGCTCTTGGCATTTATCAGCTTTTCGGGAGTAAGAATGTAGCTGTCCTTTAAGCGTATGTAGTCAGCCTCGTTGTAAAAGCGCTCTCTCTGCACACGTGTCATATACAAAATGTCAAGCTCAGGCATAACCTCATCAAGGCTCGAAACCTCCTTGTAGGTGATGTTCTTTTTGTCAAGAACCTCCTCCTTGAGGTATTCGGGTATTTTAAGCTCGTCGGGCGAAATGAGAACAACATTTATATCTTCATATCTTGACAGTGCACCTATCAAGGAATGTACCGTTCTGCCGAACTTCAGGTCTCCGCAAAAGCCGATTGTAAAGCCCGACAGCTTTCCCATTTTTCGCTTAATTGTAAGAAGGTCGGTAAGAGTCTGGGTAGGATGATTGTGTCCTCCGTCCCCTGCGTTTATGACAGGCACTCTTGACTTCATTGTTGCAACAAAGGGCGCACCTTCTTTCGGGTGACGCATTGCAATAATGTCGGCATAGCAGCTTACCGTTCTTACAGTATCGGACACGCTTTCGCCCTTGGCAGATGAGCTGCTCTGTGCCTCAGAAAAGCCAAGCACGCTTCCGCCAAGCTCGTACATTGCCGCCTCAAAGGAAAGACGTGTACGTGTTGAAGGCTCAAAGAAAAGTGTGGCAAGCTTTTTTCCGTGACACTTTTCACTGTATTTTTTGGGGTTTGCAATAATGTCATTTGCAACGTCAATAAGCTCGTCAATTTCTTCGGTAGTCAGTTCTAAAATATCAATTAAGCTTCGCATCAAATCACTCCTGTCTACGGATGTTTTTTACAAATAAATTACTTTGCTCCGTTTACTGCAAGATAGTTTTTGATTCTGTCAACGTTTTCCTTGTTTTCGGGATTTTCTTCAAGGTATTCAATAATATCGTAAACGTCAACAATGGAGTATACAGGAAAGCCAAACTGTTCTTCAATTTCCTGCATAGCACCCTTTTCGGTCTGACCCTTTTCTTTTCTGTCAACCATTATAAAGGTAGCCGCAACCTTCACTCCTTCAAGATGTGAAAGAATTTCCATACTTTCGCGAATAGCCGTTCCTGCCGTAATAACGTCTTCGATAATAACGATTTCTTCGCCCTGTGTGGGAACGTAGCCTACGAAAACTCCACCCTCGCCGTGGTCTTTCACTTCCTTGCGGTTAAAGAAGAAGGGCACGTTAAGGTCGTTCTTTGAAAGTGCAACTGCCGCAGAAACTGCAAGGGAAATTCCCTTGTATGCAGGTCCGTAAAGAACTGCCTGCTTGTTGCCCAGCCTTTCAAAGTATGCCTTAGCATAAAATTCGCCCAAGGTAGCAATGTCGTTACCTGTTTTAATCATACCTGCGTTGATAAAGTACGGAATTTTTCTTCCGCTTTTTGCAGTAAAATCGCCAAATTTGAGCACGCCTGCTCTTTCAAGAAACTGTATAAACTCTCTTTTGTAGCTTTCCATAATTTTTTACCTCTTTTAGTTAATATAATTAGTTTGTTTTATGTAACGCAGGATGTTTCGCCTCTGCGGAGGCGACAAACTTTTGACCGAAGCGTCAAAAGTATGCAAAAACGCTTCCCCTCAACGGAGGAGTCCTCGGTGTGCGCACAAATGAAAATACAAACACATCACACAATCATACTTTTTTGCAAAGTGGCACACCTGCGGAATACCTCCAGCCGGGGAGGCTTCCACCTTTTTGGCTGTAGTGCAAAGTGTTGTTTTGTTGCACAAAGTCAGAAAAATGTGCAGAAAACTAGTGAAAATAACTGCAGTAAAACAAAACAACACCGTTACTGATTATTGGAACCGATAATACCAAGTGAACCCACCTCGCTCCGCGAGCGATCGACAAGGCGCACCAACGACGTACAGAGTTTGGTTAGTGCAGTCTTAGCCCCGCGGCGAGGCGTGGCATTTTTTTCAGCCACGCCGATGAGCGCAAGC
>JAZRKT010000094.1:0-5661 GCA_045646465.1 Eubacteriales bacterium
GGTTCATCTAAGTCTCACAATGCATCTTCTCTTGAGACATGCGGTGCTGAGGTTCAGAAGGGTAATGCTCCCGAAGAAAGAAAGCTTCAGCGTATGTTCCGTAACGGTGATGCCTGCCGTATGATCAAGCGTTGTAACGACTTCGGTGCAGGTGGTGTTTCTGTTGCTATCGGTGAGCTTGCAGACGGTCTTGAAATTAACCTCAACGCTGTTCCTAAGAAGTATGAAGGTCTTGACGGAACTGAGCTTGCTATTTCCGAATCCCAGGAAAGAATGGCAGTTGTTGTTGAAGCGAAGGATGCGAAGAGATTTATGGAAATTGCTGCATCCGAAAATCTTGAAGCTACAATTGTAGCAACTGTTAAGGCAGAGCCGAGACTTGTTATGAAGTGGAACGGAAAGAATATCTGCGATATTTCAAGAAAGTTCCTTAACTCCAACGGTGCTGAAAAGCACATTGATATTGCTCCTGCAAAGGTTGAAGAATTTGCTAAGTGTATTCCCGATAGCTTTACCGAAGGCTATAAGGCACTTGCTGGCGACCTTAACGTTTGCTCCAAGCAGGGACTTTCTGAGAGATTTGACTCCACCATCGGTGCAGGTACAGTTGTAATGCCCTTTGGCGGTAAAAATCAGAAAACTCCTATCCAGGCGATGATTAACAAGGTTTCTGTTGAAAAACAGCATACCGATACAGTATCCTATATGGCATGGGGCTACAATCCTTTCATTTCTGAAAAGAGCCCTTATCACGGCGCTTACTTTGCAGTACTTGAATCTGTATGCAAGCTTATTGCCAGCGGTGCTTCCTTTGAAGACGTTTATCTCACATTCCAGGAATACTTTGAAAAGCCTAAAAAAGATCCTGCAAGATGGGGTAAACCTATGGCGGCACTTTTAGGCGCTCTCGAAGCACAGCTTGACTATGAAATTGCCGCAATCGGCGGTAAAGACTCAATGTCAGGCTCCTTTGAAAACATTGACGTTCCTCCCACACTTGTTTCGTTTGCAGTGACTACAGGAAAGACAAGTGATGTTATTACCGCTGAATTTAAGAAGTCAGGACACAAGGTTGTAGTTGTTGCTCCTGAGTATAACAAGGAAACAGGAGTTCCTGTTAAGGAATCCCAAAAGGAAATTTTCTCTCTTGTTACGAAGCTTATGAGAGAAGGCAAGGTTGCCGCTGCGTATACACCTACATACGGCGGTATTGCCGAAGCTGTTCTTAAAATGGCTATCGGTAACGGCATAGGCTTTAAGTATGATTCTTCTTTCTGCAACAAAGCAATGTTTGATTATTGCTACGGTGCATTTGTATTAGAGCTTACAGAAGAGCTTGATGTTGGTATGACTGTAGGTTACACAACAGAAGATAAGTGCATATCTCGCGGCGATGAAGCGATTTGCCTCTGCGAGCTTCTCGGCATTTACGAAGATAAGCTTGAAAAGGTTTATCCTTATAACGTCAAGTGTGAAAAGAAGGATATTCCCGAATTTGCATATACAGCAGGTAAGGTTTCTTCTCCCAAAATCTGCGTGGCAAAGCCAAAGGTGCTTATTCCTGTATTCCCGGGTACAAACTGTGAATTTGACTCAGCTAAAGCATTTGCAGACGGTGGTGCAGAGACTGAAATCTTTGTTATCAAGAATCTTTCCGCTTCTGCAATACAGGAATCAGTCTCAGCATTTGCCGATAAGCTTTCAAAGAGCCAGATTGTATTTATTCCCGGCGGTTTTTCTGGCGGTGACGAACCTGAAGGTTCTGCTAAGTTTATCACTGCATTTTTCAGAAATGCTGCTATAAAGGATGCAACTCACGAGCTTCTCAAAAACAGAGACGGTCTTATGGGTGGTATCTGTAACGGCTTCCAGGCACTTATCAAGCTTGGTCTTGTGCCTTATGGTGAAATCATTGATACCGACGAAAACTGTCCTACACTTACATTTAACACTATTGGACGTCATCAGTCTATGATTGTAAGAACTAAAATTTGTACCAACAATTCTCCTTGGCTTCAGAAAACTAAAGTTGGCGAGATTTACAACGTAGCGATTTCCCACGGTGAAGGCAGATTTGTTGCTCCCGAAGCACTTATCAAGAAGCTCGCCGAAAACGGCCAGATTGCAACACAGTACGTTGACCTCGAAGGCAAGCCTACAGCCGATGTTCACTTCAATCCTAACAACTCCTACTTTGCAGTTGAAGGTATTGTTTCTCCTGACGGACGTGTTCTCGGTAAGATGGGACACTCCGAAAGAATCGGCGAAGGTCTGTATCAGAATGTTCCTGGTAATTATGATAGCGGCCTGTTTGCATCTGCGGTTCAGTACTTCAAAATCTAAAATAAATTGAGGAGCCGAAAGACTTCCCAAAATTAAAGACAAACCCACCTTTCAAACAAGAGGTGGGTTTAAGTTTTTTCTCAACAAATGATGTTTAGGCATCTATTCGGCAGTTACTACAAACTCCATTTTACTCTTTTTGTTATGTACTGTTACAATCATCTTCGTCTAACCTTAACTTTAATGAATGTAAGACAAAATATTTTCTTGCTTTTCGCAAAAAAACGACCACAGAATGGATTTGTGAGCAGTCTGCGTACAGCAGAGAAATCTGCGTTGCTTTTTTATAAAAAAAGGGAAAACGGAGCAATGTTGGAGCAAAAGAAAACACAATGTAGTTAAAATGTAAATAAATATATTTTTAGTCAAAAATTATTCCATTTGAAATGTATCTGTGTTATACTTATCTTGTTATAGTTTAACTAAAATCGGAGGTTTGTTGCTGTGGATATAATGAGGAATGCAGGCACATATATTTTAAGCATACTTTCATCAATTACATTCTTTGATATACTTGATATTGCTATAGTTTCGGTTATTTTTTACTATATTTTCAAGTTTATCAGCGACAGACGTGCCGGCAGACTTGCATTGGGCGTAATTCTCATTATTGTTGCGCTTTTTGCAAGTGATATATTCAATATGTACACGCTGAACTTTCTGCTTACAAACGTTGTTCAGGTAGGTATTATTGGTATACTTATAGTTTTCCAGTCCGAGCTTCGTTCTTTTCTTGAAAAGGTAGGCGGAAGCTCGCTTCTCGGCGGTCTTAATAAGAGAAGCGGCGATATGCAAAAGACTATGGAGTGTATAACAAACGTATCCAATGCCTGTGAGGAGTTTTCTCGTGACAAAACAGGTGCGCTCATCGTTTTTGAACGTTCAACGAAGCTTGGAGACGTTATAAGAACGGGTACCGTTATCAACTCTGACCCTGCAACATATCTTATAAAAAACATTTTCTATAACAAAGCACCGTTGCACGATGGAGCTCTTATTATCCGTGATTTTAGGCTTTGCTCTGCTGGATGCTTTCTTCCGCTGTCGCAGAATGAAGATATTATAAAGGATCTCGGTACTCGTCATAGAGCAGCAATCGGTATGAGTGAAAACTCCGACAGCGTAGTTGTTGTGGTTTCTGAAGAAACAGGTACCATATCAATTGCCGAGGGTGGAGTACTTTCGAGAAATTACGATGCAAAAACATTGAAAGATGAGCTTGTTAAGCTTTTAATCGGTGAGGAAAATAAGCCCACACAGACCAAGAAGATTATTTCAAAATTACATAAAGGAGGGGATAACAAGTGAACGGAGCAGGCAAGCATAAAAGTAAATTCAGATCTCTTTTTCCTAAAATACTGTCCGTTGTTGCGGCTGTTATTCTCTGGTTTTATGTTGTTGATGTGCGTACCACTACCGAAGAAAAGGTTGTGTACGGTGTCCCTATTTCTATTAACAATTTTTCTCACGCAGACGGCTTTGATATAATCTCGGGCAAGGACCACACTGTTGATGTTGTTGTAAGAGGTCTTAAGTCGGATATTTCTGATGTTACAGCAAGCGACTTGTATGCAAGTGTGGATATGGGTGGAATAGACAGTGCCGGAAGCCACAGGCTTGATGTAAACGTTGAAAGCCTTAAAAACGGCGTTTCGGTTATTAACAAGACGGTTTCGGCCATCAATGTTAATGTTGATAAAAACGTTTCCTTTGTTGTTCCTGTAGAGCCTATTATAATTTATACCATTGAAGAAGATATTTACGAAATGGAAACACCCAAGCTCTCCTTTGAAAGCGTTCGTGTGACAGGTCCTCAGAATATTGTGGATACCATTAAGACAGCAAAGGCTGAAAAGGACATTGGCAAGGTAGAAAACAGTATAACAACCACAGTGAAGCTCAAGCTTTACGACGAGTCAGGCAATCTTATTGACAGCCCTTATATCAAGCTTGCTGAAAACGTTGTCAAGGTTGAAATTCCTGTTTATAAATCGGAAGTCAAGAGCGTGCTTCCTAACTTTACCGATACCGATTATAAGTATGACTATACTGTTTCGCCTTCTGAAATTTTGGTCAAGGGCGACGTTAAGAGTGTTGAAAAAATCAAGAATATTCTTACTGAGCAGATTATTGAAATTACTCCTTCAAAGGTGGTAAAAAGACTTGACCTTGACGGCAAGCTTAAGGCATATGACCTTGACGGAAATTCAATTGATACTGTAACTGTAACTATAAAATCGGTGATTGATCTTAAGGCTGCTCAGGCTGATGAAGCTGAAAAGGCGGAATATACATCAAAAAATAACAAAAAGTAATTGTTGAGGCGGTTTTACGGTGACACACAAAATGGATAGCGGCACTTTCGCACTTGTGCGCAATATAAAAATAAGGTGCACGCCACAAAATGTTGCCGTACACGATGAGGCGGCAATCGACAAAGCATATAAATCTGTTAGGAAAAGCGGACTTTCAGGTTTTCTTTCCAAAAACACAGCTTTTGTGTATAAAATGAGCATAGATGCCCGTAATAAAAATGAGATTTATCTTGTATATACAATTGCCTTTCCTGTGTCAGCAGACTTGTCGTCAAAAGTAAAAACGTCAGCTGTTGAGCTTTGTACTGTCAGCGAGCCTGACTTCACCTGCTTGCGTAAGGATAAAACAGGAAATCCTGTTGTTGCCGGCTTTGGTCCTTCGGGAATGTTCTGTGCACTTGCTCTTGCCAAGGCAGGGCTTAACCCTATAGTACTTGAACGGGGAAGCGACATTGACACAAGAAGCAATAAGGTTGCCCGTTATTGGAATGACGGCAGCCTTGACACGAATACCAACGTACAGTTCGGCGAAGGTGGAGCAGGAACTTTTTCCGACGGAAAGCTTTTAACGAGAATCAGCGATAAAAACTGTAGATATGTTCTTTCGACATTTGCACGCCACGGTGCGCCTGAGGAGATTATGTATCTTGCCAAGCCCCATATCGGCACAGATAAGCTGAGAAATGTTGTTAAAAGCATAAGAGAAGAAATAATTTCTCTTGGCGGTAAAGTTTACTTTGATACATGTCTTGACGGTATAAATACATCCTCCGATGGAACAGTTTTAAGCGTTGTTACAAACACAGGCTTGAACTTTGAGTGCAGTGCTTTGTTTCTTTGTATCGGTCACAGTGCCCGTGATACTGTGATGCACCTTATGGGAAAGGGCGTTAATGTTGAGCCTAAGTCGTTTTCGGTGGGTGTAAGAATTGAGCATTTGCGCGAGAGCATCGATAAGGCTTTGTACGGCGATTGTGCAGGCTTTGAGTGTCTCGGTGCTGCA
>JAZRKT010000095.1:0-13031 GCA_045646465.1 Eubacteriales bacterium
CAAGCATTGCCGCTTCTGGCTTATATGCCTTGAAGTTGGGAAGCACGTTTCTTACGCTATCGTTGATACCCATTGTTGTGCCGCACTTGATACCTACAAGAATGTCAACAAGTCCGCCGTAGGTGTGGTGCAGAGGAAGAACGTTTATCATAGTCTTTGCCGTTGAAGAAACCTTAAGACCGTAGTTCTGTGCACTCATAACATTTGAAAGGCTGAGCATAACGCCCTTTGCCACGCCTGTTGTACCGGAAGTATAAACAATAACCTTAAGCTCATCCTCAACAGGAGTCATATCGGTGTATTCGGTATATCCGCCATCAACCAGTGCCTTACCCTTTTCCATAAGCTTTTTGTAGGAAAGGAACTGTCCGTCGTCCTCCTTGGCATCAAGATTTACAAAATACTTGACATTCTTGAAAAGCTCTATATTTGCCTTGATTTTTTCATCGTAAACAGAAGCATAGAAGAACATATCTGTGTCGCTGTCATTGATAATGTAAGCGATTTCCTCAATGGGAAGCTCCTTGTCAACGGGAACAAATACAGCCTCAGAGTTGAGAACGGAAACAAAAACGTTAATCCACTCATAGCTGTTGGCACCAATCATTGCAATTTTGTTGCCCTTCTTAAAGCCCATTTCGGTATAAGCCGAGCCGAGATACTTTGTATCAAGATAGAACTGTTCAAAGGTAACATCAACAATTTCTGCACCCTTGCGGTAACGGAAAGCTATATCCTGACCGAATTCGTTGTTCTTATTGATGGAGTTTTCAATAACAACCTTCATATTGGGGGTATACGGAACTTCCTTCATGGGATAATTGTGCTTGTAATTCTTAATCATAAAACACTACTTCCTTTCAACAGCCGAAAAGCACACTTCTTCGGCGTTAATTTTTACTCAAAAGGTTAATACCCAGTTTTTCACAAAAGGTTACGGCAATTTTATTTATGGGCAGACCCATTACATTAAAATAGTCGCCGCAGATTTTATTTACCAGCAAAGAACCCAGCTTCTGAATTCCGTATGCACCTGCTTTATCCATAGGCTCGCCACTGTCGACATAGGAAACAATCTCCTTTTCCGACAACCTTCTGAAATAAACATTAGTGCTTTCAAAATCAGAGTAAACAAAATCGTCTTTTATCACGGTAAAGCCAGTATACACAACGTGTCTGTTGCCCGAAAGACGGCTTAATATCTCTATTGCATTTTCCCTGTTTTTCGGTTTGCCGATAATTTCGTTATCAAGAGCAACAACCGTATCTGCACCGAGAATTATTTTTCCGTCTGCCTTATCTGCCAGAACAGTCTTTACCGCCATAGCTTTTCTCTTTGAAATTTCCATTACCGCGTCAAAAGGAAGCGTCCCAAAGGGGACGCTTTCATCGGTATCTGAAACCAAAATTTCAAAATCAAGACCAACATTTTCAAGTATTTCCTTGCGTCTTGGAGATTTTGAAGCAAGTATCAGTCCTATATCCATAATCAATAAAGGGGATACTTGTCGCAGAGCTTTGTAACCTCGGCTCTGATGTAATCTGCTTTTTCTTCAAATTCGGTTGCAACAAGCTTAAAGAGCTTTGCAATTATTCTGAAGTCTTCCTCTACAAAGCCTCTTGAGGTGGCTGCCGCCGTACCCACTCTTACGCCGCTTGTAACAAAGGGCTTTTCGGGGTCGTTGGGAATAGCATTCTTGTTAACGGTAATATAAACCTCGTCAAGTCTCTTTTCAAATTCCTTACCCGTAATTCCGAAGGGACGAAGGTCAACAAGACCAAGGTGGTTATCTGTGCCACCCGAAACAAGCTTAAAGCCTTCTTCAAGAAGAGCCTGTGCAAACGCCTTCATATTGTTTACAAGCTGAGTCTGATATGCCTTAAATTCAGGCTTTAATGCTTCTCCGAAGCAAACAGCCTTAGCAGCAATTATGTGCATAAGAGGTCCGCCCTGTGTTCCGGGGAATATAGACTTATCAATCTGCTTTGCATATTCTTCCTTGCAGAGAATAAGTCCGCCTCTGGGGCCTCTTAATGTCTTATGAGTCGTGGTGGTTACAACGTCTGCATAAGGTACAGGGCTGGGATGAAGTCCTGCAGCAACAAGACCTGCAATGTGCGCCATATCAACAACGAAAATTGCACCAACCTTCTTTGCAACTGCCGCAAACTTTTGAAAGTCGATTGTTCTTGGGTAAGCAGAAGCTCCTGCTATAATCATTTTGGGCTGACATTCAACTGCGATTCTTTCCATTTCATCGTAGTCAATAAAGCCGTCATCATTTACACCGTAGGGAACAATGTTAAAGAACATACCCGAGATGTTAACGGGGCTTCCGTGGGAAAGATGTCCGCCGTGAGCAAGATTCATACCCATAACGGTATCGCCGGGCTTAAGAAAAGCGGTAAATACTGCAAGGTTTGCGCTTGCACCGGAATGGGGCTGAACATTTGCGTGATCTGCACCGAAAAGCTTACAAGCTCTCTCTCTTGCGATTTCTTCAGCAACGTCTACACATTCACAGCCTCCGTAATATCTCTTACCGGGATAGCCCTCTGCATATTTGTTTGTGAGTACGCTTCCCATAGCTGAAAGCACAGCTTCGGAAACAATATTTTCACTGGCAATAAGCTCAATGTTTCTTCTCTGACGACCCAGTTCAAGCTCAATCGCTTTTGCAACTTCGGGGTCTTTTTCCATTAAAAAGTCAAGATTTTCCTTTACCATTTTGTTTTTCCTTTCCTTTTGGGGTTATATTTCAACATTTTGAAATCTAAATAAATCGGTATTTGAGCTTTATCGCCTTACCGTCCTCATAGTCACATATCTCGCCCTGACCTATAAATTTTCCGTCAAAGCCGTAGACTCTGCAAAGACCTTCTTTGCCAAAAAACTCATCTTTTACACCTATCTTTTTAAGATAAATTTCACAGCCATTAAGACAAAGCTTTGTGTAAAATTCTTCAAGCTTTACCTTTGGCAGATGTGAAAACAGCGGCTCTACCGGCTTTAGCAGCTTTTCTATATCCTGCACAGCACCTTGTGTATACAGCTCTTCAAGACTTTCAAGGCTTACGCTGTCTTCCTTTTTAAAGTCTCCGCAAGCCACTCTTTCAAGGCTGTACATAGTTGCGGGAACACCAAGGCTTTTTCCGATGTCCTCGCAAAGAGTGCGTATATAAGTGCCCTTTGAGCAGCTGACCCTTATTATAAAATCGCTTTCGCTTTCACGGCTAAGAACATCAAGAGAATATATTTCAATTTCTCTTGCCTGTCTTTCAACCTCAATACCCTGTCGTGCAAGGTCATAAAGCCTTTGGCCGTTAATCTGAATTGCGCTGTACATAGGAGGCACCTGCTTTATTTTTCCGACAAAGCCCTTTGCCACCGACTCAAATTCTTTATCCGTGACTCTAACGGGCATTTGACATAAAAGCTTTCCAGTAACATCGCCCGTGTCATATGACACTCCCAGCCTTACACCTGCAATGTAGGTTTTATCGTGGTCGGACAGCTTTTCCTGCATAACCGCAGCCTTTCCCACAAGCAAAGGCAAAACGCCCGTTGCCATAGGGTCAAGAGTTCCTGCATGACCGATACGCTTTGTTGCACAGAATTTTTTCACTCTTGCAACAACCGCAAAGGATGTCATCCCCTTGGGCTTATACACGTTTAAAATGCCGTCCATTATCCTTCGACATCCTTTAATTCATCCAAATTTTCGTCTGTGTTATCCTCATCTTTCTTTGATTTGTTAAAGCCCACAACCTTAACGTCATCTCTGGAATAAGGCTGTGCCGTAGCCTCGGGAGCAAGGTCAAGTGCAACCTTTACCGTACCCTTAAGCACATTTCTTTCTACAACGTGGCCCTTACCTTCGGGGGTTTCCACAATGCTTCCAACCTTGGGAGTTCTTGCGTTTTCCTCCTCGTATACCTTATCCTCATATCTCAGACAGCACATAAGCTTACCGCACGCACCTGAGATTTTTGCGGCATTAAGGGACAGGCTCTGGTCCTTTGCCATTTTAATAGATACTTGTGCAAAATCGCCCAAGAATGTGTTACAGCAGTTTGCTCTTCCACACACGCCTATACCGCCTATCGCCTTTGCTTCGTCGCGCACGCCGATTTGTCTGAGCTCTATTCTTGTTCTGAACACACCCGCCAGCTCTTTAACAAGCTCACGGAAGTCAATTCTTGTCTCTGCCGTAAAGTAGAACAAAAGACGCGAGTTATCAAAGGTGTATTCAACGTAAATTAGGTTCATTTCAAGGCCGAGCTTTGCAACTTTTTCACGGAATACGGCCTCTGCCTGTTTTTCAAGGTCTCTATTTGCAACGTGCTTCTGGGTATCGATTTCCGTTGCAACACGCTGAATTTTCTTCAAAGGAGAGGTAAGTGAGTTGCAAGGAACAAGTCTGTTTGAAATTGCGGTATAGCCGTACTCGTTTCCTCTAGCCGTTTCAACGATAACAGGAGTTCCGAAGGGAATGGCACGTCCGTCGGGGTCAAAGTAGTAAACCTTGCCCGCTTCTCTGAAGCGCACGCCTACGATTTCAACGTTTTCAACCTCTTCCTTCTCATCACCCGGCACCTTTATGCCCTTGGCCCTCATTTCCTGTTCGGCTATCTGCTGGCTGAGGGGCTTGGCATCCCTATATTTTTCTTCAAGGGTAAGCTCTCGTTCTTTTGTTTGAGGCGCCACTTCGGTCTGACGTTTTTCGGCATACTCGGAAATGGAAGCGGAAAGTGCCGAAAGGGGGGCCTGCTTGGGCATTTTATCGTTATTCTTTCGGTTTTTGTCGTTTTCGGTTCTTACGTCCTTATTATCTCTTGCTCCACGCAGGTTGCTGTCGTTCTGACGCCCCTGACGGTTATGATTTTTGCCGTGTCTTGAGTGTCTGTCGTTTCTGTTTTCATTCCGGTTTTCGTTTCTGTTTTCGTTCTTTTCGGTAACAGCTACGAGAGCCTCCTGATTAACATCGGGAGCATTTTTATCCGCCTGACGGTTAATGTTATTACCGTTATTACCGCCATTGTTATTATTGTTATTATTGCGATTATCCTTGTTTTTTGCGCCCTTGTTACGGCGGAATTTGTCCTTATGCTTAAAAGATTGCTCGCTTTTCGCCTCGCCCTTACTCTGCTGATTTTGTTGATTGTGCTGAACGGGCTGATTCTTCTTATTATCGTTTCTTGCGTTTCTGTTTTCGCCGTCATTTCTCTTTTTATCGTCACGGTTCTTTTTGCCGTCATAAGCATCCTTTGAGGCAAACGGCGAAGGAGAGGACATATGAATGGAGCTCTGAGAGTTCTCTGCGTTTTTCTTTTTCGGCAGAGAAATGAGAAAGCCTTTTTTGGTGATAATATCGCTCTCTTTATTCTTCTGGTTATTGTTATTATTCATATAAAAAATATAATCCTTTCAGTTGCAGGCATAATATCTATCTTATACACTGCAGCAAGTAGCCCAGCGTTGCATTTATATTAGCATACGCCTCGGCAAGCAGGTATCCTTCTTCAAGCACATCATATACACCATGTGCCTTCTTCAAGGATGTTCTTCTTGTACACGCACTCATTTCACCCTCTGTCAGAAAGCTTATTGGATGCTTTTTTGCACCACGTGACCGCGAAAGCTCACCTGTCACCAGCATAAACACCTGCAAACAAAGCATAAGCTCTTCTCTTTTAGTCGGAAATTTTAAAACAGGACTGTTATCCTGTCCGCTGAAATAGCTAACAGCCAGATTTTTATACTGCTTCAAAAGGGATACGTCAAGCTCCTTTATATCCGTCTTGTCGTAGCTTTGCAAAAAGGCCGCGGCACATTTTAAATCCTCCTCAGAAAGAGAAGGTCTCTTCTTTTTAATCTGTGCAACAATAACGTCGGGAGTCGGAACATATCCTGTAAGGGTGCATACCCTTGAGCGTACCGTTGGCAGTACCGCACCTGCTGAGGCGGCGGTAAGCACAAATCTGACGTTTTGCGGCGGTTCTTCTATAATTTTCAGAAGTGCGTTTTGTGACTGAATATTGAATTCGTCTGCATTTTCCAGCACGAAAACCTTTATGTCACCTTCGTTGGGAGCAAGATAAGCCTCGTTCGATATATCTCTTACATCGTCAACGACCGTTTTGGCTCCCTTTCCCACAAATATGCAGTCAGGGTGTGTGCCTGCATCCATTTTTATACAGTGGGAACACTTATTACACGGCTCTGCGTCGTTTTCCTTTTTATTTACGCAAAGCATACTTTTAGCAATAGTCCTTGCCGTGCGGCTTCTCATTTCATTATCCGAAGACAATATAAGGTAGGCATGAAGACGGAAATTACTTGTGAAACCCTCAGGCAAAATGTTTTCACTCATGCTCTTGTAAACTGTTCTACATCAAGAACAAATATTGTGGCTCCGCCTACAAGCACCTCTGCCTGATTAACGAAGCCTGCAGGCATCTGTCCTACACTTACTGCAGGAACAGGCTGTGTTCTCTTGCGGCTGTAATCCTTTATTACACCTATAACCTCATCAACCTTTTCATCCTCAACACCGGAAATAAAGGTCATATTACCTGCCGACAGAAATCCTCCCGTAGATGCAATTTTTGTGGTATACACGCCTCTTTTGTTAAGCTGTGCCGTGACCATCGGTCCGTCATCGTTGTTAACAATAGCAAGAATCAGTTTCAATTTTTTCCCTCCTTTATCTATATTTTGAATATTATTCAATACCGAAAAGTGCAGACGAGCTGCTGTATATATGACATATTGCCGCCGCAAGAGCATCCGCCGTATCGTCGGGCTTTGGCTCCTCGTTAAGCTTTAACAGCGTTTTTACCATATACATAATCTGCTTTTTCTCCGCCCTGCCGTAGCCTGTAAGCGCCTGCTTTATCTGAAGCGGTGTGTACTCGAAAATGGGAATATTATTCTTTCTCAGCGCAAGGATTATTACTCCTCTTGCCTGCGAAACATTTATCGCCGTTTTTTCGTTGGTATTGAAGTACAGCTTTTCCACCGCCGCCGCATCCGGCTTATAGGTTTTACACAGTTCATCCACGTTTTCGTATATTTCAAGGAGTCTGTCCTCCACCTTTATGCCTGCCTGTGTGAGGACTGCTCCGTATTCAACCGGCTTAAATTCATTGCCGACAAACGACTGTATTACCCCGAAGCCCACAATTGCAAGTCCCGGGTCTATTCCCATTACAACCACCGACAATTCCCCCGATTTTATATTCGGAGTTATTATATCATATTTTTATGCTATTGTCAATTTGTTTTTTCTTAATTTTTTATCAAAAATCATTGCTTTTAAATACAGCCTGTGCTATAATATAAATCAACTTACAAGGACAACAACTTGATAATCGGAGGAAATATGAAAGACCATTCGTTTTTTGCACTTGCTTTCAGAATGAAATACATTAACCGCTGGGGACTTATGCGCAATCTGCGAAGTGAAAATCTCACCGAGCACTGTGCTCAGTGCGCAATGCTCAGCCACGCACTTTGTGTTATTGGAAACAGGTACTTCGGCAAAAATTACAATGCCGAAAGAATCGCCCTGTACGGTCTTTACCACGATATGAGCGAAATTTTCACGGGAGATTTGCCTACACCTGTCAAATACTTCAACAGCTCAATACGCGACAGCTACAAGCAGATTGAACACGATGCTCTGGACAAGGCGCTTGACAAGCTTCCTGGTGAGCTGAGAGAAGAATTTGCGCCAATACTTCAGTTTGAAGAGCTTGATGCCGATGCAAAGGCAATTGTAAAGGGTGCAGACAAACTGTGCGCTTACCTCAAATGCGTTGAGGAGTGTGAAAACGGCAATAAGGAATTTGCAAAGGCGCTTGAAAGCACAAGGAAAATCGTTGAGGAAACCTGCGAATCGCTTCCCGAGCTTAAGTATTTTATGGACAATTTTGCGTCGGCATTTGAACGTGCTATTGACGAGCTGTAATAAAGGAGATTTTAAACTATGGCAAAGCAGTTCAAAGCAGTTTTATTCGACCTTGACGGCACCCTTCTTGACACCATAGGGGACATTCACCACAACGTTAACCTTGCAATGGAGGAATTTGGCTATCCCCTTCACACAAAACAGGCTGTGCGCTCCTTCGTCAACAACGGTGCTCTTGACCTTATAACAAAATCACTTCCCGAACACGCACGGGAAAGACAAAACGCGGAAAAGGTGCTTAAAAGATACCTTGAAATATATGACAAGCACGTCAGCGTGGAAACGGCGCCTTATGACGGTATCTGCGAGCTGATAGCAAGACTGAAAAAGGAAGGTATTCTTCTTGCAGTTGTTTCTAACAAGCCCGAAAGACACGTAAAACTGCTTGCGGAAAAATTCTTCGGCAAGGGCACATTTTCATACATATCCGGCACAGGTGGCGACAAGCCCATAAAGCCCAGCAAGGAATGTGTAGACTTGGCTCTCGAAAGCCTGGGCGTAAATCACGGCGATGCTCTTTTCACAGGCGACTCCAACGTTGATATGGATACGGCGAAAAACGCAGGGCTTGTCAGTGCTGGCGTTACCTGGGGCTTCCACGGCGTAAACAGCTTTAAAGCATCAATTCCCGACAATTACATAGACAACGTAGAGCAGCTTTACAGCCTTATTACAGGCAAAGAATGGTAATAACGGAGAAAATTATGGAAAATTTAGATACAATATTTGACGGTGCCCGTAAAGCAAGCAGTTCTCTTTCGGTGCTGTCGGCGACAAAGAAAAACGAGCTTCTTTCCGAAATAGCAAATATGCTGTCAGCGGACTCGGATGCAATCCTGTCGGCAAACAGCAGGGATATTGACAATGCGCGCAAGGCGGGGCTCAGCGATGCTATGATAGAACGCCTCACCCTTACAAAAGCAAGGCTTGAGGGCATCTGTGGCGGAATAAGCAAGGTTATTGCCCTTGACGACCCCATAGGAAAAGGTACCGTAAGCGTGCGCCCCAACGGTCTTGAAATCAAAAAGGTATGTGTGCCCTTGGGCGTTGTGGGAATCATTTACGAGTCACGTCCCAACGTAACGGCAGATGCGGCTGCTCTTTGCTTAAAGTCGGGCAACGCCTGTATTCTGCGAGGTGGAAAGGAAGCAATAAATTCAAACATAGCCATTATGAATGCCGTACGCAAGGCACTTGTAAACTGCAAGCTTTCGCCTTACTGCGTAACGGTATTGGAGGATACCACCCGTCAGTCCTCGGCAGCTTTAATGACGGCTAACGGAAAAATAGACGTGCTTATTCCAAGAGGAGGCAAGGGTCTTATTGACAGCGTGGTGCAAAACGCAACGGTGCCCGTAATTGAAACAGGAGCAGGAAACTGCCACGTTTACGTCGATTCGTCCGCCGACCTTGATATGGCAAACGAAATTATCTTTAATGCAAGAGTACAGCGCCCGAGCGTCTGCAACAGCGCAGAAAAGCTTCTTGTTGCCGAAGATATTGCCCCGACCTTCCTGCCGATGATGGCAAAAAGGATGGAGGAAAACGGCGTCGAGCTTCGCGGTTGTGAAAAGACTCTGGAAATTCTTTCCCATATCACAAAAGCCACCGAGGAAGATTTTTACACCGAGTACAACGACTATATTCTTACCGTAAAGGTTGTGGAAAATGTAACACAGGCAATTGACCACATAAACGCCCACTCAACCCATCACAGCGAAGCTATCGTGACAAGCAGTATGGAAAACGCAAGGATTTTCACGGACTGCATTGATTCTGCAGCGGTGTACGTCAATGCCTCAACACGTTTTACCGACGGCGAGGAATTCGGACTTGGGGCTGAGATAGGCATTTCAACACAGAAATTACACGCAAGAGGTCCTATGGGCCTTGAGGCACTTACCACAGTAAAATATGTTGTAACGGGAAGCGGACATATAAGAAGTTAAAAGCTTTGACAAAAAAGGAATGACGGCTATGACAACAAACGATAAAAGAATAGTAGTGAAGGTCGGTACATCCACCCTTACTCACGAAAACGGCTCGGTAAACATAAAGGAAATAGACCTGCTGTGCAGAATTCTTTCAGATTTGCGAAACAGCGGCTACGAGGTTGTCCTTGTTTCGTCAGGCGCAATTTCGGTAGGTGTCAGCAAAATGCGCCTTTCCGAGCGCCCCAAGGAAATGAAGATGAAGCAGGCGGCAGCAGCTGTGGGACAGTGCGAGCTTATGCACCTTTACGATAAGCTTTTCGGAGAATACGGCAATATGGTGGGACAGATTCTTCTCACCGAGGAGGATATTGAGTCGGATTACCGCCGAAGCAATCTGAAAAATACCTTCTCGGCTCTGCTTGAAAATGGCATAATTCCCATAGTCAACGAAAACGACTCGGTAAGCCACCATCAGATTGAGTCTGACAAAAAAGTTTTCGGCGACAACGACACTCTTTCGGCAATTGTTGCACATCTTTGCTCTGCTTCAAAGCTGATTATTCTGTCGGATATAGAGGGTCTTTACGATGCAAATCCCAAAACGAATCCAAATGCCGGGCTTATTCACCGCGTTGATAAAATCGACGACTCGGTAACGGCACTTGCAGGAGGTGCAGGCTCAAGCAGGGGTACAGGTGGTATGGCAACAAAGCTTGAAGCGGCAAAATACGTCACCGACAGAGGAATAGATATGTATGTCACCCTCGGTAGTAAGCCTGAGAATATTTACGGTATTCTTGAAGGCAAGGACATTGGCACCCATTTTGCAAAACAGTAATATATGTTATCATCACGACGGCAGAAATGCCGTCTTTTTATTTGCCTCATAAGCAGGGACAGACAAAAGGAGAGACCGATTTCTCAGTCTCTCCGATTTTTATTCAGCTGTTCTTTACTGAGCGATTTCAGTAAAGTATCTTGTAATAATTGTAGCCACTTCTGCTCTTGTAGCATTGTCTTTGGCGTTGATGGTGGTTTCTGTTCTACCATTCATAAGACCTGAGCCAACTGCCCAGTTTAGAGCCAATACTGCATACTCGGAAATGGCTTCTGCATCGTCAAAGTGGAGGTTTTCTTCCATTGTAACTGCGTTCATTCCCTTGTATATTGCATATCTGAACATAATGGCCGCAATCTGCTCTCTTGTGATATTTACGTTGGGAGCAAATTCGGTATCCGTCATACCGTCAACTATACTGTTTGCCTTTGCCCAGGCTACTGCCTTTGCGTAGTAAGCATCAACATCAACATCTTCAAAGCCGGCTTCTTGTGTGATTTCAGGCTCGCCCTCTGCTCTGTACAGAACTGTTACAAGCATTGCTCTTGTAAGTACCTGTGAAGGGCCGAAGGTTGTTTCTGTAATACCCTTGAACAGACCCTTTTTCGCCACATATTCAACAAATGAATAGAACCAGTCATCTTCCTTAACATCGGTAAAGGGATTTATCCACTTTTCTTCGTAAAGTTCATCGTCGCTCCCGGTTTCATCATCATTGCCGTCTTTACCGTTTTTTCCGTCAGAAACCGAACCATCTGCTGCGGAGCCTGCTTTTTGTGTCTGTAAGGTAATAGAACCGGAAACCGTTGCACAGTCAAGCTCTGCTCCGTTCTCGTCAATAACCAAAAGCTTATCGCTTTCGCTGTTGACTGTCACATTGTATGTTCCCGAATCGGCATTATCAAGTATATCAAAGGTGACAGACAAAAGCTTTCCGTCTCCTGTCACATTTGCACCGCCCAGGTTGAAAAGTAATATTTTATAGGGGCTTTGCGTGCCTTGGCCCTGAACCACGGTAAAGGACGAAAAATCGCCATCTTTAACAGACTTTACTTCAAAAGCAGTATTGTCAAACTCGATATTCATAGTAATGCCTGCAATACCCGTATTGTTTTTTACCGTAACATCAAGCGTTACCGTATCAGTTCCCTGTTTGACCTTTTTGTCCGATATACTGAGAGTAAGCTCACCCTGTGCAAGCACTGTAAATGCACTTGCAACAGCAAAAACCGTTATCATAAGCACAAAAGCCAAACTTCTTCCCACATTCTTTTTCATTTCAAACACCTTCATATTCTAAGCTTTTTCATCTAATGTAAGCATACCACGATACAAACATTCTGTCAATGTAAATTTCAGGTATTGCTCTTCAATTTTTCTAAAACTAAAAAAAGTGCATCCCATCACATATATGCAACAGGATACACTTATTTAACAACATTATATTATTTAACGGTAACTACTCCGTCAACAGTAAGATGCTCGATATATTCTCCGTTTTCGTCAATAATCATAAGACCGTCTTCTTCGCTGTTGCTCTTTACGGTTATACCGTATGTTCCTGACTGTGCATCCTCAAGAATGTTGAATGTAACAGACACAAGCATGCCGTCGCCCGTCACATTTGCACCTTCCAGGTTGAAAAGTAATATTCTATAGGGGCTTTGCGTGCCTGCACCGGGCACTACTTCAAACTCATCAAAATCGCCACCTTCTACAGAGGCTATTTCAAAAACAGAATCGTCAAATTCAAGATCAATTGTAGCACCTGCTATACCGGGATTGTTTATAACCAACAAATCAACCGTAACGGTATTTGCACTTGCTCTTACGCTTAGGCTTGACATTTCGAGAACAAGTTTATCCTCGGGATAAACAACCTCAACAGTATAATATGCCTCTTTACCGCTGCCTGCTTGAGCATAAATCTTTGCTGTACCCTTTGCTACGGGAATCAGCAATCCGTTCTCATCAATTTTGACTACATCTTCGTCTGCGCTGTAAAAAATCACCTTATCCGTATAGTTTTCTGGATTGAATACAGGCTGCTGAAGTTCAGCCGTCTCGCCAAGAGCCACGGTAACCCTGGACTGTTCAAATTTTATTGATGTAATGGGAATACAGATGCTTATAACAACATCCTCATATGCTTCCTCAGTGCCTGCTTCAGCCTTTGCTCTTACTGTAACATCACCTATGGCAACTGCCGTAAGCTTGCCCTTTTCATCTATTGTCGCAAACTCTTCTCCTGAAACGATTTCAAATGTAACTGCTGTGCTGACAGGC
>JAZRKT010000096.1:0-8964 GCA_045646465.1 Eubacteriales bacterium
ATTACCGTAATTGACTTCGCCCTTGCGGGAAACAACAAAATACTCCCTTGCACCTTCTCCACGGCATACGGCTCTTGCAGTAAGGCTTGTACCGCCGCTTCCAAGTATCAGCACTTTTTTATTTTTTATGTCAATGCCTGCGCGTCTGAGCATATAAACAAAGCCTGCATAATCGGTATTGTAGCCGTAAAGCGTTCCGTTTTTATTGACAACGGTATTGACGCTTCCTATACTTTTTGCCTCGTCCGACACAACATCGCAAAGGCTGAAGGCATCTGTCTTGTAGGGAATGGTCACATTGAGAGCCTTAAAGTTTTTGCCTTCAAGAAGCTCGTAAAACTCGTCCTTTTCAAGGCTGTAAAGATTATACTCATTATTGCCAAGAAGCTGGTGTATTATTTTTGAATAGCTGTGTTTAAGGGTTCTGCCGCAAAGTCCGTACTGTATCATTTTTAAACCTCTGTATAATTGCCGAGGAACACAAATTCCTCAGGTCTTGCATCAAGCTCGCAAAGATATGTCAAAAGCTGTTCGGTAAGTCCGTATGACTCAATTTCCGCATAAAACATAAACTCAAAATCTCTGCCCTTTATGGGACGGCTTTCAAGCTTAGTAAGGTTGACGCCTATTGCAGTAAATCTTGAAAGTATGCTGGAAAGGCTTCCGCTTCGGTGGGGAACGGTAAACATTATGCCGATTTTGGATGAGCCGGGGTATATTTCAAATTCCTTTGATATGCATATAAAGCGTGTATGGTTATTGTCGCTGTTCTGCAAATCGTAGCACACAACATCAAGCCCATAAAGCTCGGCGCAGTCGTAGGAGGAAATTGCCGCAACATCCTTTCTGTCACTTTCGGACACCATTTTCGCCGCCATTGCGGTATTTTTACAAACATTGACATTTATCTGCCCGTTTTTTCTGAAAAACTCACTGCACTGTCCTATTGCCTGGGAATGGCTGTAAACCTCGCGGATTTCGTCCAAGCTTGTGCCTTTCTTGGCAAGCAAAACGTGGTGTATTGGAATTTTCACCGTTCTTACAATATGTATCTTATTCTTGAATTCCTTAAGTAAATCGTAAACGTCCGTCACCGAGCCGTGTATGCTGTTTTCTATAGGCAGAACGCCGTACCTGCATTTGCCCTCTGCAACAAGGCTGAAGGCATCGCGGAAGGTTTCGGCATAGGTGATGTCGGGTCTGTGGAACAGTCTTTCACAGGCACGCTGGCTGTATGCGCCCTCAACACCCTGACAGGCAACGGATGCTCCGGCAGGAAAGTATTCGGGGGTGTTTTTCTTAGCATTATGAATATCCTGTGCAAGGCTTGTGTTTTCAAGGAGAATTTTATTCTGCTTTGCTCTGCTTATTTCAAAAATTGTGCCGTACAGCATTGCAAAATAGCTTGCATTTTCCTCGTCCATTCCTTCCGTCAGGCGTTTGATAATGGCTCTTTCTCTTACAGGGTCAAAAACAGGCTTATTATTCTGTCTTTTATACTCGGCAACAGAGCCTGACAGCTCCATTCTCTTTGTAAAAAGCTTTACAAGCTCGTTATCAATGTCATTTATTTCAAGTCTTATTTTATCAAGGTCAAGTGTTTTTTCTTCCATATCCTTACCTCTTTCTCAAAGCAAAAACTGACTGACCGCTATCGCCGCCGCAGCTTCGATACAGGGAACTGCTCTTTGTACGATACACGGGTCATGTCTGCCATTGATTTCAAGTACATCATCTTTTCCTGTCTTGATATTCACCGTCTTCTGCGGTTTTGCTATGGACGGCGTGGGCTTTATGCACACATTGAAATTTATCGGCATTGACGTACTCATACCACCGCAGATTCCTCCTGCATTATTGGTAAGAGTGCGCACATTTCCCTCGTTGTCGTAGGTATAAAAGTCATTATTTTCCGAGCCGTACTTTGATGCAATTTCAAAGCCTGCGCCAAATTCGATTCCTTTAACAGCGGGAACAGCAAAAACGCTGTGGGAAATCAGGTTTTCCAGTCCGTCAAACATAGGCTCGCCAACTCCCGCATCAAGTCCCAAAATCATACATTCTATGCTTCCGCCCACAGAGTCAAGGTTTTCCTTGGCACCGAGTATTTTTGCCTTCATTTCTTCGCCCTTTTTGTCATTGAGGACGGGAAAATCCTTTTTACCTGCGCTTTTTACGTATTCCGAGTCAAGGCACATATTATCAAAGGCATCGTCCTTAATTGCGCCTATCGAGGAAATGTGCGCTCCGATATGCACTCCCTTTTGTTCAAGCATCTGCATAATAACAGCACCTGCAATACAAAGAGGAGCCGTAAGGCGTCCCGAAAACTGACCGCCACCTCTTACGTCGTAGTTTCCATACTTTACATTTGCAGGATAATCGGCGTGGGACGGTCTCATTTTTGCTTCAAGCTCGCTGTAGTCCTTTGAGTACTGATCTCTGTTGACAATTATTCCGCAAAGAGGTGCACCGCACGTTCTTCCTTTATAAAGGCCAGACACAAACTGCACCTTATCCCCTTCCTTACGTGAAGTAGAAAAAGCATTTTTCCCGGGAGCACGTCTGTCAAGAAAGCCTTGAACCTTATCTGTATCAACCTCAAAATCCGAAGGCAGACCGTCAATAACTACGCCTATTGCTTCAGCATGGGACTGACCGAAAATCGTCACCTTGATTTTATTTCCGAATGTATTCATATATCCTCCGAAATTAACTTCTCATAGACAGTCTGTCAAAGTCCGAGAAGAATGTTGTATAGGATTTTTCCATTGCCTGTGCTCCCTCTATTATAACCTGCCTTTTACAGATAAGAGAGCATATTGCGCTACTCATTACTATTCTGTGGTCATTATGTCCCACAACAGTGCCGCCTTCAAGCTTGCCCACACCCTCAATTATCAGTCCGTCGTCGGTTATTTCAACCTTTGCCCCCAGACGTGTAAGAAAATCACGTGTTGTTTCAAGTCTGTCGCTTTCCTTTAAGCGAAGGCGATTTGCACCGTAAATTCTTGTTTTTCCTCTTGCTCCGCAGGCAACAACGGAAAGAATTGGCACAAGGTCGGGAATGTTGGAAGCATCTATTTCTATTCCCTTAAGTCGTCCTGCCTCAAAGCTTATTCCTCCGTCACGAGTGACAATTTTCTTTGCTCCGAATTTTTCAAGAATATCCGTTACGTGTCTGTCACCCTGAGGACAGCTTTCGTCAAGTCCGTACAGCACAACATTTGCACCCAGCGCATCAGCACACAGCCAGAATGCCGCCGACGACCAGTCGCCCTGTGCATTGATTTGGGAGGGTGAAGTATAATGCTGACCTGCTGCAACCTTATAGCAGTTATAGCCTTTTTCTATTTTTATGCCGAATTTTGTCATGGTATCAACCGTCATATCAACATAGCCTGCCGATTCAAGCGGCGTTGTGATTCTTACCTCGCCGCCGTCCTCAAGAAGAGGAAGCATAAGCAAAAGTCCGCTTATGTACTGACTGCTGATATTACCGGGGATGTTGAACACTCCACCCGTTTTTACGTTCTCGGTTACCGTCATAGGAAGCTTATCGCTTGAAAAATCTGCACCGTGCTCCTGAAGGCTTTTGCACAGAGGCGACATGGGTCTTTCCGGAAGTCTTCCGCTTCCTGTCAGCGACACTTTTTTACATATTGCCGCAGCAACGGGCAGTATAAATCTTGCCGTAGAGCCACTTTCGTTACAGTCAAGAGTAAGTCCCTGCATAATTCTCTGCCTATCACAGGGAGTAATTATCAGCTTGCCGTCGGAAAACTCAGCGCCTGCCCCCAACATTTTCACACATTCAACGGTTGTAATAATATCCTTGGAAAGTCCGCAGAAGCTGATTTTGGTAGGCTTATCACTAAGAGAAGCACAGATTATGCATCTGTGAATATCGGATTTTGAAGAAATTATATCCAAAGCACCCGAAAGAGCCGTCTTGGGGTCAAGTGTTACTGTCATATATGTTTTCGTCCTTTATCAGTTTAATGCATCACAAAAAAGCTTTAACAGCTGTGAGACCTCTGTATCCCAAAGCTTACAGGCTCCCATTTTTTCAGGAAGCACAAGTGTTATCTTTGAGCTTTCCCTCTTTTTATCGGACATTGCCGCATTATAAAGCTGTTCGGGTGTAATATCATAGCTTGTGGGAAGGTTATACTTCTTCAGAAGCTGTTCAATTCTTTTTGCAAGTCCGATTTCGCAAAGTCCCGTATTTTCTGCAATTTTTGCAGCTATCACGGTACCAACCGCCACCGCCTCGCCGTGAGTCACCGCAAAATCTGACACCTTTTCTATTCCGTGTGCCGCCGTGTGACCCAAATTTAACAGCTTACGCTCGCCTCTGTCAAATTCGTCCCTCTCAACTATATCACGCTTAAAGATGACGCACCTTTCCACCGTTTCGTCCATGTCCGCATTGCCCTTTTCAAGATTCTTGCAGAATTCTTCGTCAAAGAGAATACCGTACTTTATAACCTCTGCATATCCGCAAGCAATTTCCTTATCGGGAAGTGTATTAAAGGTATCTGTATCGCAAAGAACCATTTTTGGCTGATAGAAGGCTCCTGCAAGATTTTTTCCCGCTTTCAGGTCTATTGCCGTCTTGCCGCCAACGGACGAGTCAACCGCCGAAAGAAGTGTTGTGGGAATCTGCACAAAGTCAACGCCTCTTAAATAGCAGGACGCCACAAAGCCCGTAATATCGCCAACAACACCGCCGCCCAGAGCTACAAGCATATCGCTTCGTGTAATTTTCCAGGCTGCAAGTGTTTCGAGAATTTCTATAAAGGTCTCGGCGCTTTTGTTTGCTTCCCCTGCCATAAAGGTGAATTTTGACACCTCATATCCGCCATATTCAAGACTTTTTTTAAGCCTTTCGCTGTAAAGCGCATCTACGTTTGAGTCGGTGATAATTACAGCACGGCAAGGCTTTTTAACCTCGGCAATTAGACTGCCTGCCTTATCTATAAGTCCTTTTCCGATAAGGATGTCATAGCATCCCGAAGCCTTTACGGCAACTTTTCTCATACTTTCCATAATTCCTCTTTATTTCTTTTTCTTTTCAACGGCTGTCCACGCCGCAATTCTCTTTTGCTTACCGTCACACAGCAGCTCCATAAGAGCCTGTCTGTCGCCCTTGGAAATAGCCTCGCGGTACTGTGTAAGATTATTTATAAGCTCCTGCAGCTCGCCAAGGAGAAAATCCTTATTCTGCAAAAACAGCTCCGACCACATATTTTCGTTGAGGTACGCAACTCTTGTCATATCCTTGAAGCTTCCTGCGGAAAAGCCGAGATTCTGCAGGGATGTAGGACTTTTAACGTATGCACTTGATGCTATATGTGCAAGCTGAGAGGTATATGCAATTATTTTATCGTGCTCCTCTGCTGTGGTTACCGTTATTCTGTGAAAGCCTAAGGATATAAAGAACAGCTTTGCATAGTCAAGGGTCTTTCTGTCAAGATCTTCGTCAGGCACCATAATCATAAAAGCACCGTCAAAAAGGCTATCGGTGGAAAAATCGTAGCCCGACTTTTCAATACCTGCCATAGGGTGACCGCCGATGAAGGTAAAGCCCTTTTCCTTAGCTACGGGGAAAAGCTCGTGGCACACCTTTGTCTTTGTACCTCCACAGTCAATTACTATGGTATCTTCAAGATAGTCAGCATTGTTTTTTACAAATTCAACTATATCGTCGGGATACAGCGCAACAACAACTATATCGCACTTTTCGTTTTCAAGATCAAGAACACCGTCTATTGTTCCGTCAAGCATTGCGCTTTCCATTACACTCTGCGAAACATCATATCCCATTACCGCAAAATCGGTATGCTTTTTTACCGTTTTTGCCATTGATGCGCCGATAAGTCCAAGTCCCACTATTCCTACTGTCATATTATAACACCTCTGCATTGAATTTTCAATATTTTAATCAAAAAACCGCAGCGTTTTTATTCACTGCGGTCTTGTGTTTACATATTAAACAACTGAGTTCAAAACGCAACAACGAAAGACCTTGTTTCTGCAATAAACAAAGCCGTAATAAAACTTATTGAATACATTTACAAACAAGTTTTTCAATGCCGTTTCTTCCTGTCAAAATTGATATTCATAATTATACTCTTATTATCACTTTATGTCAAGAATATATACAAAAGTTCATACTTTCTTTACCCAACTAAAGCAAAGCACAGTTTTGTTTACACTCCGTTAACTTATTTTACTTTTCAAGCACCGTACTTCTATAGTAGGCGACCCTCATATATTGGTTATAGATGTCAGCAAGGTCAGGCGGCATTTCGCCCAGAGTATAATAATTACCCTCGCTATCATAGGAACCCGCAAGGTTAAGTGCAGGTAGCTTTTCTCGCACACTTTTCTGATACTGCATAAAGCTGTCGCCCTCAATGCCAAGCTCATCGCACAGCACGCTCATAAGCATACAGGGGCTTGTTGTAGGCGCTTTTCCTGTAAAATCATTGCCGAGAACTTCCTTTGCCTTATCGTTGGCAACAATTACATATTCCGTACCGTAGTAATTGCGAAAGCCCTGCTCTGTTGAAACGTCAAGGTTTATACCAAGGTTTCCGTAAACGCTGTTGCTGTCACCGAGCCACGGCTTATGGTCACCGAATAGCAGTACCACACACGGCTCGCCGCTTTCCATAATTTTATTTATAAACCATTCAAGCTGATAGCCTGTATCTCTCACAGAGCCCAGATAGTTATCAATTATATAATTATCCGCTTCTGGCAGATTTTCGTTGTGATAGTAGGTTCCGTTGCCCCATTCATAGCCTTCTGCGCTGTAGGGACCGTGTCCCTGATAGGTTACGTGGAAGGCGAAGTACGGCTTATCGCTCTCTGAACCCTTTTCATAGCTTTGGTAAAATTCAGGAAATGCCACGCTGTCAAGACGCATATTATCGCCGTATTTTTCAAGAAAATAGTTTTCGCTGAAAAGATAATCCTCAAATCCGAGGTATTTATTTACGTTTTTTCTATTATAAAACCAGTCCTGCGACGGATGGCTTCCCGTTGTATAATATCCCATTTCATTGAAAAAGCGTACATAGCTGTTAACGTCGTGTCTGTAATTGTCAAGGTCAGCATAGCCCGTCAGAAAGGCTCTTTCGGAATCCACCGTACCGCCGGCAAAAATATTGGTTATAAGGGTACCAGACAGATTTTCGTCGCGGATTTTCCGATAGGAAGCGTATACGTTGGGATTTATGCCATCAACCCCTATATTTTCAAGGTCGCAGAAGGCTTCAAGCATAATGCCTATGACATTGACCTTTTTTTCTTCATCGGGTAATTTTGTTTCATATGCCGACAAAAGCTCCTGTGCTTCTTTTTCGCTGTAGTTTTGTGGAGGCTGTCCGAAGGCATCAAAAATACTATGCAAAAAGGGATATACAAAGCCCTTTGAAATATACACCTGTGTTGCAGACCACCTGTTGATACTGTCAAAGTTTTGGGTTTTGATATCGTAGATTTCTGTGTCTCTGTACACATTTTTCAAAGGGAACATGCACAAAACGGGCAAAAGCGTAAATATGATACGTGGCACTATTTTATGTCTCTGTCTTTGGAACAAGAACAGAAGCAATGCCGTAGCAACGTAAATTGCTCCCACAAGAATAAGTCTTCTTGACGGCGTATAGTCATAGCCCTCCTTGGATATTCCCACAGCCTCCTTAATATACAGCACGTCTGAAAAAATCAGCGGGTCATCACGGAATCTGAGAAGGTAGAAATTTGCAAGAGAAAAGCCCAGCGTCAAAAATCCGCCCATAATATGTGCAAGCCATCCTCTGCCCGTAAATCCATAGAAAAACAGCACAAGTAACACAACCGGCAGCAGATTCAACGTCAGAATATAGCCGTTTTCAAGATAACCGTCGAAAATTCCGTGAGGGTAAGAGGTGCCGTAGGCAAGGCGCAGTGAACAAAATCCCGTTATGATTGCTGACACAAGCACAAGTGCAAGGTTAAACACAGTGCAAGCTACTTTTTTTGCCCCCTTTAAGCTTTTACTATTTTTTCCGAAAAGCCAGAAGGATGTGATTTGTTTGTAAAGTTCACGTGTTTTTTTCATAATTGCTCTCCTTTGTTCTAACAAAAGCCCAATTAACGGTATAAAATCGCACTTTTTTTGATAAATTGTGCAAAACAGCTACAAAACATATTTTTATCAATTATAATATAACCGAATCACCAATTCAACAACATATTGTAAAAAGGTGGTTATTAAAACAATACCTTTTTCTTTGCCGTGTAGGACGCTTCCGAATAGTTACGGATCATCTTGTCAATACCTTCAAGCTCTGCGTTTGAGAATAAGAATATTGCATTTAAGTTTCTGCCCCAGGTGCCGGAACGAGAGAAATTTGTAGTAACGTCCTGTGACCTGTGCATGGCAAGCTGAACGTCACCTGATGATGTGTCCATTGTGTACTTGAATTCGCTGAGCCTTGGAATCGTTTCAAGCACGTCGTTGAGCTCAAAGTACTTGTCCCATAAGAACCGAAGTCCTCCGATGTTTTTAATGACCTTGTTGCCAAAGTCTCTGATAGACATTTTGTTCCAGGCAACAGCACTTGAATTTCTTTTTCTGACGGTGCGTTTAATCGCATCCATATCAGCTGAAAACTTTCCGCTGTCCATACCGCCTAAAGCCTTGTAAAGCTTGAAATTCTCGTCTTGAGTAATAATGCTCTTTATAGCACCTGCATACATACCTAATTGCATAAATATGTTTGCATTTGAATCGGTGTTGTAGTGGAAGGTCATAAAGTCACGGAAGAAGTTTCCGGGTCCGAATAGCGGGTTTCTCATGGTCATTGTAACCTTCAAGGCATTCGTAATAGTGTTAAATACCTTAAAAAAGACATTAAGCTGCTGCACTTCCAGATTTGCAACGGCATTGTATAAATCTCTGTCGTA
>JAZRKT010000097.1:0-15803 GCA_045646465.1 Eubacteriales bacterium
TTGTTTATTTTTCCGTCGATAATCAGCATATGCTGCAAACCGTTTTTATTCTCATCCTTTTCCTTTGACGGTAAATCCTTAAAGGGGATAATGCTTATGTTTCCGTCAGGCTCAAGAACGGCATAGTTTATTTTATCTATAGACGAAACTCCTTCTTTTCGCATTGCGCTGACAAGCTCAGAAAGCGTTACCTGTGCTTTATACAATGCCTTTTTGTCTATTTTTCCTTTTACGGCTAAAAATTCCGGTTTTCCTGCCACAATATGTTTTACAAGAGGGATTCTTATACTCATTTTTGAAATAATATAATTTATTGCCACCACCGCCACCGAAAACAACACCGCCTCATATAGTGGCACCTCAGGATCGGTTATGGGCATACAGGCAATTTCCGACACCATAAAGGAGGTTACAAGCTCACTGAGCTCCAGTTGACTGACCTCTTTTTTTCCTGCAAGGCGCATTATAACTATACTTGATAAGTACATTACCGTTATTCTTGCAACTGTTTTGAGCATAACTTCACTTTTCCTTTTTGCTTTTTTATAGTTTTTCTGTTTTTGAGAAATTTATTCCTTATTTGTTTTTTACTGTGAGCCTTACTGACATTTATCTGCATAAAAAGAAAAGAGCTACCTAAAGTAACTCTTTTCACCAATATTGAATTAGGCTTTAATTATTCAAGGCTTCTTATACAACAGCTCACTCGCCATCTGCTGCAACTTCGACTTCTGTTACTGTCGCTTCTTCCTCAGGAACCTCTACTTCGTAGAATTCATAAAGTGCGCCATTTGCCTTGACTGCCAAAGCAAGGTCCTCTGCTCCTTCGGGAACTGAGAAGGTGAGCGCCTTATCGCTCATAAATACAGCATTGTCGTCAAGCTCAAGCTCTGCGTTTTCAACAGTAATCTTAACTGCGTCGGTACCGGACAATGCATAGTATGCAACGCTCTTTACATCCTTTGAAAGAGTATAATCATTATTGCCGTTGAACTTGAGAAGAATACCATCGCCCACTACAACTGCTTGGTCCTTAAGTGCACTGTACCAAGCGATTTCATTAAGCTGAGAGGAGAACGCCATAAAGCCGATTTCAGTTACTGTTGCAGGAAATTCATTTCCGATAGCATCGTAAAGAGGACCTTTTGCTTCTTCTGTGGCAGCTACTGGATACATAAGCATACCAAGCTTATCAATGTTATTTGAGTTATAGAAAGCATTTGCTTCAATTGTTTCAAGTGCTGCAGGCAGAGAAACAGCACGAAGATTGGGACAGCTCTGGAAAGCACCCTTTTCTATGACAGTTACTGTTTCGGGAATAACAACAGTTTCGATTGTTTCATTTTCTGCAAAAACATATGTACCGATAACAGTAACGGGAACAACGTCGCCGTATACCGGGTCAGTAATTGTATCGGGAACAATTACCTCTGCTTCTTCGCCGAGATAGCCTGTAATCTTGGCTGTCATATCAAATGTGTTTACTTCAAATTCGTAATCAAGCTGTGCTTCGGGAACTTCTATTGTTACAACTTCATCAACAACTTCGTTTTCCACAACAACTTCTTCCTTTTTAGTCTCCTTCTTACCGCAAGCCGAAAGCAAAACTGCGCCTGCAAGACCCAAACAAAGCATCGATACAAGTATCTTTTTCATAGTAAAACTCCTTATCTGCAGAAAATTTCCATACTTTAACATTACAACTATATCACAATTCAATTAAAATTTCAATAGCAATTTTTATGTTGTTGCACTTTTCACAATAATTCGGAACAATTTTTATATTTTGTTCCAAATTAACCGTGACATTGTTCCCAGTTTTTGCCTGTTTGAGCCGCAACTTCAAAATTAACATCAAGACCTGTATCACGGCTCATTTCTTTTTCAAGCAGCTCCTTTGCTTTATCTGCATCCTTTTCGCTGCATTCTAAGATAAGCTCGTCGTGCACCTGAAGAATAAGCTTTGCATCAAGCTTTTGTTCTTTGAGTGCTTTATACACCCGTACCATTGCAATTTTAATAATATCCGCCGCCGTACCCTGTATGGGTGCATTCATGGCAACTCTTTCGCCGAAGGCTCTTTGCATAAAAATTCTGCTTGAAAGCTCAGGGATATATCTTCTTCTTGCAAAGAAGGTTGTAACAAAGCCGTCCTCCTTAGCCTTAGCCTTGACGCCTTCAAGATACGCCTTGACAGCAGGATACTTTTCAAAGTAGCGATTTATATATTCGGACGCTTCCTTTTTTGTAACCTTCATATCTCCTGCCAGCGAAAAATCGCTGATGCCGTAAATTATGCCAAAGTTTATAGCCTTCGCCTTTTTACGCATTTCTCCCGTAACAGCCTCAGGGCTTACTCCAAACACCTGACTTGCCGTCATAGTGTGAATGTCCTTGCCTTCACGGTAGGTGGAAAGCATATTTTCATCTCCCGAAATTGCAGCCATTACTCTCAGCTCAATCTGTGAATAGTCAGCATCTATCAGCACCTTGCCGTCCTCGGGAATAAACACCTTACGTATTTCTCTGCCTTCGGCAGTACGTATGGGAATGTTCTGCAAATTTGGCTCTGCGCTTGAAAGACGTCCCGTCAGCGTAAACGCCTGCTTGAAATTGGTGTGAAGCCTTCCATCCTCACCCAGTGCCTTGAGCAAACCGTCGGCATAAGTGCTTTTAAGCTTTGACACCGTTCTGAATTCAAGAATTTCATCAATAATGGGACTTACGCTTCTCAGCTTTTCAAGGCTTTCGGCATCGGTGGAGTAGCCGCTTTTTGTCTTTTTCACGGGAGGAAGCATCATTTTTTCAAAGAGCACCTCGCCAAGCTGTTTCGGCGAATTTATATTGAACTCGCACCCTGCAAGCTCATATATGTCTTTTTGCCTTGCGTTTATTCTCTCATCAAGCTCTTTACCGTATTTTTCAAGAGCTTCTTTATTTATAAGAAAGCCCTCGTTTTCCATATCCTCAAGAATGAGCGCAAGAGGAAATTCTACTTCATACAACAGGTATTCCTGGCCGTTGTTTCTTATTTTTTCACTTAATTCATCTTTAAGCTTTGCTATATTTACGGCGCACAGCAAGCCCTTCTGAACTTGGTCCTCAAGATTTATCCCGCCTGTGCCGTATGCACTTACAAGGTTGTCTTCATTTACAACCGAGCTTGGGTCAGCAACGTATGATGCAAGCAAAACATCATAATATTTGCAATCAATACCTTCAATACCTGCCTTGCGCAACATTTTCATTATGCTCTTTATGTCGTGCACCGTGATGCTTTTATCGGCATCGCAGAAAATATCAGCAAGATTTTTTTCATTACACGGCAAAACGTAATTTTTTCCGTCCTTCAACGAAACATATATACTGTCATCAGTAATATAAAGTGCAAATTCGTTATCTGCAACTTCCCAAACGTTTTGTATACCTGTACACGAAAAGCAAACGTTGTCCGTACATACCGTCATTTCAGCTTGACGCAGATTCATACTCTTGATAATGCTTTCAAGCTCAAGACTTTCGCACAAGCTGAGAAGTCCTGCTTTATTTGTACCTTTGTATTCAAGCTCATCAAGAGTAACTCCCAGAGGAACGTTCTTTACAATCTCTGCCAGAAATCTGCTGGCAAAAGCCATTTCCTTATCGACTTTCAGCTTTTCAAGGACACCCTTTGAAATACCTTCTGCCGTATCAAGTATGTCGTACAGATTTTCCACACTTGTAAAGCGCTTTATAAGGTCTATCGCCGTTTTTTCACCAATACCCTTGACGCCGGGAATGTTATCGCTGGTATCTCCCATTAGCGCCTTGACTTCTATAAGGCTCTTAGGCTTTACGCCGTACTTTTCATCTACTGCCTTTTCGTCAATCTCCAACGTTTCCTTTGTTGAAAGATACAGCACCGTCACATTTTCGTTTACAAGCTGATACGAGTCGCGATCCCCCGTCAGAATGTATACCTGTATATCATACTTGCCATACTGCGACAAAGTGCCGAGAATGTCGTCTGCTTCAAAGCCGGGGGCAGTAATCATATGAAAGCCAAGAAGCTGAGAAGCATTTTTTGCATCATCAAGCTGCTCTGCAAGCTCTGCGGGCATACCTTTTCGTGTTGCCTTATAAAAGTCATACTTTTCGTGTCTGAAAGTAGGCTTTTTTAAGTCAAAGGCTATTGCCGCATAGTCGGGCTTTACGCTCTCAAGATGATTGTGTAGCATCTTTATAAAGCCGAAGGTGGCATTTGTGTTTTTTCCGTCTCTTGTGGTTAACGGCTTTACTCCGTAAAATGCTCTGTTCAGCAAGCTATTGCCGTCTACACATAAAAGTTTTTTCATATCATCACTCTTTTAAAGTTAGTTTGTGTATTGTCTTTTGTACTTTTCTTTCAAGAAAAGTAACCAAAAGAACTTTATTTTGGCTGTCGCCGTTGGGCAAACTATTTCGGGTTAATATTTTCTTCTGTGGCGATTTTTGATTGTCATTTCTGCAATTTTTAAGCTTTTGGCTTAATACCATTTATTTTGCTTTTTCACGGCAATAAACTTTTGCCTGTTTATCTGCCTCGATGATATCTTCAATTGTCGGGCTATCGGTATTTCCGTTTTTAAAGTGCTCGGTGCAGCTTTCCATAATATCGAAAATATCGGTATACTTTATTTTATCCTGTAAAAACAGATTTACACATTCTTCGTTTGACGCATTATAAACGCATGTGCCTATATCTCCGTATTCTACAGCCCTTTTTGCAAGCATTATTGAAGGGAAGGTTTTATGGTCAACATCAAAAAATGTCAGCTTTCCTACCTTTGTAAGGTCAAGCTTTTTACTTATGCCCTCAACTCTTTCGGGGTAAGTGAGAGCATACTGTATGCAAAGACGCATATCGGCTTCACCCAGCTGTGCCATAACAGAGCCGTCAACCGTTTCAACCATCGAATGAATAATACTTTCACGGTTAACTATAACATCAATTTTTTTCATAGGGAAATCAAAAAGATGCATTGCTTCAATCATTTCAAGTCCCTTATTCACAAGAGTAGAGCTATAAATTGTAATGCCTTTTCCCATACTCCAATTGGGATGCTTCAATGCCTGCTCCTTGGTAACATCAACCAATTGTTCTCGGGTATATCCGAAAAATGGTCCTCCCGATGCCGTAATTATAAGTCTGTCAACTTCTGAATGTTTGCAGCTTCTCAAGCACTGATGAATAGCGCAATGCTCACTGTCTATGGGAATTACGGGAACATTTTTTTCTCTTGCCTTATTCATAACAAGTCTTCCAGCCGAAACAAGAGTTTCCTTATTAGCAAGAGCAATATTTTTGCCTTTTTCAATGGCTGAAATTGTAGGAACAAGTCCCGCAAAGCCTATAATTGCATTGACTACGGTATCTGGCTCATCAAGTAAGGCTATTTGCTTTGCACTGTCTTTACCGTCAATTATCGTAACCTTTTCGCCTGCAAGTGCATCCTTTACCTTTTGTGCCGCATTTTTATCAGAGACTGCTATATATTCAGGTTTTACGTCATAATACTGCTTAATAAGTAAATCCGCATTTGAATTTGCACTTATTGCCACAACATCAAGCCCTAAGTGCTTTGCAACATCAAGCGTCTGCGTACCTATTGAGCCTGTTGAGCCGAGAACAGAAATTTTATTCATTTTTTCACTGTCCTTTTATTTTTAATTAAACAGAAAGCCTCGCATCAGATACGGCGAAGCCTTCATTTTTTGTTATTTCAGTTAAGGAAAGAAAGCTGTTTGCCATTTGTAACGGTAGTACCTGTGCTGGGAATCTTTGTCTTTCTGTATCGGCTGAAAATTTCCTTTCTTTCTTCGCTGCCGTCATCAATAAATTCTGTCGCCTTGATAATTTTTTGTCCCTTTTTAAGAGTAAAGCAAATTGTACCGCTTGAAGTTCTTGTTACCTTAGATGTAAGAATTGATGAACTTACAATCATAGCCTTTCCACCGTCGGAGGTTAAGAAGAAGTCTTTGTTATCGCTTCTTGTTTTTATTTCGGGAATAAAGAAAATTCCAACCGCCTTGCTATCTGCGCTGTAAGCATTGGTAAGCTTTTTACGGTTTGTCTTTGTTTCGTAGCAGCTTAAGGGAATAAGAACAGCTTTACCGTTTTCAAAGAACAGTGCAACGCTTCCCTTATAGTCCTTCGTAACGGTCATTGCAACAATATTTTCATTTTCCTCAAAGCTAAGCTTTGCAGGAATAAATTCACCAAGTGAAGAGGGTTTTACCTCATCAAAGTCGTCAAGCTTTGCCTTATAAACCTGACACTTGTCGCTGAAAGCAACTATATCATAGTCATTTGCTACAAGAGCGCTGTAAATTATGCTGTCATTTTCCTTAAGCTTCTGTTCTTCAACCTTTGCTTTGTCGCTTTTGGGAGGAAGAATTTTCTTAAAGTAGCCTTCCTTTGTAATAACAACATTTACGGGATAGTCAAGAACTGCAGGCTCATCGGCAGCAGTATTTTCAAACTCGTAAACAATTTCGGTTTTTCTCGGCTTCGCATACTTTTTCTTGATTTCTGAGAGCTGCTTAGAAATAATTGCTCTTACCTTTCTTTCGCTCTTCAATGTATCCTCAGTATCGGCTATTTTCTTTTCAAGCTCATCAGTTTCTTCAAGTCTGTTTAATATGTACTCCTTGTTTAAATATCTCAACTTTATTTCGGCAATATATTCTGCCTGAATTTCGTCAATGTTAAAACCCTTCATCAAGTTGGGAATTACGTCTTTATCCTTTTCGGTTTTTCTGATAATTTTAATAGCCTTGTCTATATCCGCAAGTATTTCTTTAAGACCAAGCAAAAGATGGAGCTTTTCCTTCATCTTCTGAAGGTTGAAATACAGTTCTCTCTTTATACATTCGCTTCTCCACGCTGTCCATTCTTCGATAATTTCACGTATGCCGAGAGTTTTTGGTGTTCCTGCTATAAGAACGTTAAAATTGCAGGAGAAGGAGTCTTCAAGAGTGGTATTTTTGAGAAGACGGTTCATCAGCTTTTCGTGGTCTGCGCCTCTCTTAAGGTCTATTGTAAGCCTCAGACCGTCAATACCCGTTTCATCTCTGACATCGCTTATTTCTTTAACTTTGCCTTCCTTTGCAAGTGCGGAAATTTTATCTATTATCGCCTCAACCTTTGTTGAATAAGGTATTTCGGTAATTTCTATGCAGTTATCCTTTTTGTTGTAGGAGTATTTACTTCTGATTTTAAAGGACCCACGTCCTGTTTTGTAAATTTCCTCCATTTGTGCCCTGTCGTAAAGAAGATATCCGCCTGTCGTAAAGTCTGGAGCCTTGATTATATCAAGCAAATCCACATTTGGATCCTTTATAAACTCACAAACCGCATCGCAGACTTCTCCCAGATTAAAAGAGCAAAAATCCGAAGCCATACCGACAGCAATACCCTTATTTGGAGAAACAAGTATATTCGGAAAAGCTGTCGGCAAAAGGGTAGGCTCCTTTTGCGTTCCGTCAAAGTTATCCACCATTTCTACGGCATCCTTATCAATACCGGAAAAGATATATTCGCAGAATGGATCGAGCTTTGCTTCCGTATATCTTGCCGCCGCAAACGCCATATCTGAATAAACCTTACCGAATGAGCCCTTTGACTCAACAAAAGGATGAAGCAATGCTTCATTACCCTTGGTAAGACGCACCATTGTTTCGTAAATTGCCGCATCGCCGTGGGGATTCAGCTGCATTGTCTGACCTACTATGTTTGAAGACTTTGTAAGGTTGCCGTGCATAAGTCCCATTTTGTACATTGTGTATAGCAGCTTTCTGTGGCTGGGCTTGAAGCCGTCAATTTCGGGGATAGCTCTTGAAATAATAACACTCATTGCATAGGGCATATAGTTAACCTTCAGAGTTTCTGTTATGCCCTGGTCGGTAACCACAGCCTCTATTTCGGGTTCTTCAATTTTTTTTATTTTCTTCTTAGGCACTTTATTTGCTCACTTTCTTAAGATTTTAAGCTAAATTTGTGCTGTTTATCTGCTTCTTACCGGCATTACAAGCTCAAGATAAGAAATATCTTCCTTTGAGTCCTCTTCTCTTGCAACAATAACCATACCCTTACCTCTTGAAGCAAGTCTAAGCACTACCATATCGTCGTCACACGCCTTAAGTGCATCTATAAGATAATTCTGGTTAAAGTTGATTTCCATATCCTCGCCATCAAGGTCACAAGCAATAAGGTCATTGATTTTTCCCTTATCGGTTTCACAGCTTATTTTCAGTTGACTTGATGTAAAATTAAGCTTTGCTGAAGCTTTGAGCTTATCGTTGATAAGTGCAACTCTTTCAAGGCTTGTAATTAAGCTTGCTCTGTCAACTGTTGCAACTGCCTCGTGCTCAGGAAGATATTTACGGTAGTCGGGAAAATCTCCTTCAAGAAGTCTGAACAGCATAAACAAGCCGTCCATTGTAATAATAAGGTGTTTGTTTGAAAGCTCGCATACAATATCTTCGTCGCTGTCATCCATAAGACGGATAATGTTCTGCTGTGCTTTTCCCGGCATAATGAATCTTATGTTAAGGTCAGGGTTTTCAGATTTGCTTTTTTCTTCACGTACCGCAACTCTGAAGCCGTCTATTGCGCTGATTGATATTTTATCGCTTGTTACATTAAACAGAGAGCCTTTAAGAACAGGCTTTGTATCGTCGCTTGAAACTGCGAAAATAGTCTTGTTTATCATTGAACGGAACTGCTTTTTTGAAAGCCTGAAGGTAGAATAGCCCTTTACCTCAGGCATATTTGGATATGTGTCGCCGCTTCTACCGAGTATCTGAAAATCAGCTTCTCCTGAGGATATTCTCATAATGTAATTGTCGTCAACCTCAATTCTTACCTCACCCTCAGACAATGAGTGGATAATGGGAACAAGTTGAGGGTCAGCAATAATTTTGCCTTCCTTTTCAATGTCCGCCTCGGTTGTTGTCTTGATACCCTTTTCGATGTCGTAGCAGTAAAGTGTAAGAAGACCGTCCTTTGCTTCGATAAAGATTCCCGAGTAATTGGATTCTGCCGCCTTGCTCTGTGAAATGATGCTTACGGGAGTAATCGCCTTTTCAAATGCAGATTTGTCAACGGTAAAAATCATATGTATATCTCCTTTCGGTTTTTACGATATAAAAAGAATAAAATATAATTATTTAAAGATAGTAGTAGTAGTAGGGTGTGTGGAAACTGTGGATTTCGGTGAAAAAGCTTGTACAGCTGAGGTTTACAATTTTTTCTTATATGGAAAATATATACATAAATGTGTTAAAGGGGTGTGGAAAGAAAGAATTGTATATTGTTGAAAACAGGCTGTGGAAACTGTGGAAAAAAATATTATACACAAAACGTTGAAAACTTAAGTGGAAATAATGTTAAAACTATTTTTTCAGTAAATTAAGGTAGTTCTGAATTCTAGGAGGAGTACAGCTTGTAATTGTATTATTGATAAACAGTACTTCTTTTATGCCGTTTTCCTTTGCAAAGCTTACGGCGTTGAAAGGAAAGGTTCTTATATCCGCAACATAAACGGTATCGTAGCTGCTTACAAGGAAAGGAACAAAGGCATTGCCGTAGGATTCCTTGAAAACAAGAATACTGCGTCCCGTATTATTGTCTGTTGTAATTTTTGACAGCGGTATGTCACCGCCCATAAATACAAGATATCCTGCAGAAACAGAGCTTATATTTTCATAAAGCAATGCTCCCTCATAGGTGTCGGTGCCGTTTGCTCTGTAGTTGAGAACGGAATATGAGCAGGGAGGCTTATAATAGTCAACACGGTCTGGATACTCTTTTAACTTTTTATCATAGGTTGAGTTGTAGAAGGTACCAAGAAACTCATCAATTGTTTTCTTTTCAAAGCTCTTTAAAGGAGTGGGCTTAAAATTTGCTTTATTTGCAAAGGCGGTGTATGCTCTGTATGCACCAAGGCCTGTCCAATGGTGGTCTGAATTAAAATACAGATATTCGCCTGCCTTATAGTGCTTTTGTATATTTGAATAAGCATCAATTTTTATAATTGACGGGTCAAGAGTGTCGTAAATGTGGTCAATTACGGGCTTTTGAGGCTTTCCAACTTTATCCTTGTATTTTTTTGGAAGACCGAATTCAAAGTGTGTGGGAATAATAAGATTGTAGACAGTAACATCGCTTCCGACTGCATCTTTATAGGTATTTATTACGTTGCAGTAGTCGGTGGCTATGGCACTGTTGCCGTAGAATATTTCAAGAGCCGTATTTTTAACCATAAACAGCGCGCCTCTTTGCTCACCCATAATGTCATCTGCATCGAGATTTTTATAAAGCTCGGAATTTGCAACTATAGAATCAATTGTAAGGTGAAGCGGCAATTCTTCGCCGGGCTTTGCACATACGGCAATTTCCTTTATTTTTTTCATCTGAAGAGGTAAGGTATCGACTGTTTTATAGCTTTTACCTTTATATTCTGTATAATCAGAGGTATTTTCGGAGGAGTACATTTTAACTCCGTCAGCGCGTATTCCACGTGAATCCTCAAGTCTGAAGGCAAAATCCACAAGATTGTCACGGAAAACAAAGTTGTCTGAAACGTATCTTGTAAGGTTGTCGGTAAATTCGCCCTTTGACAGCTCTTCCATATTAAATGTAGGAAATTCCATAAGCTTTCTTTTTTCAATTTCCGAGTAATCCTTTTTAGGTACAACAAAGAAAAGAATACTCATTATAATAGAAAAAGCAAAGAAAGCAAATACCGTAAAGAGCTGAAACAGCATTTTAATGCTTTTTAATCTGTTATTTTTCTTTTTGTTCATTTTAAAATTATCCTTTAAGTATCAGCTTTTTTACTGCTTCTTAAACAATTTTGGCATACACCGTAAAAGACCGTTCTTGAATTATCAACTGTAAAACCGTGGTGTGAAAAAATATGATTTTCAAGCTCCTCCAAAAAAAAGCAGGAGGCGTGGAAAAGCTCTGAGCACACAGTACATTTGAGATGAAAATGCATTTTGCAATTTTCTCCGTTGTATTGATAGCAGGCTCCGCTTTCGCTGTCAACGCTGTATTTTGTGACAAGGCCTTCATTTACAAGCTTTTGGACCTGTCTATAAACGGTGGTTGTGCCTACAGGCGTGCCTTTTTCCTTAAGGGCAAGACATATATCGTCTACAGTTACGTGCAAACCTTTATTTTCCACAAAAAAACCGAGAACAAGTGCCTGCTGTTTTGTTTTATAAGTTACTGAACTGTTTTTGTTCGGCATTTTTAAAATCTGCCTTTCTTAAGCTTCAGGTAAGATAAGATTTATTGCGCTTTTTATATTTTTAATTGAAATTTTGTCAGAACCCTTTTGAAATTCTCCGTCGATTGTCCAGTCTATTGTGTCGTCTGTTTCAATTTTAAGCTCGGTAGTTGAGAAAAATTCAAACATATTGCTTTGAAAATGCTTATTGTTTATATCCATAAGAATCTGCATAAGCTCAGCGGGATTTTTTGGATTCTTTATGAGAAATACCTCCAAAAGACCGTCATTCATATCAACATCGCTGTCGGAAAACTTAAGCATACCTCCGCCCAGCTGCTTTGAGTTACACACGGCTCCAAAAATAAAGCTTGAATCAATTTCTTTTTCCTTTGAAGTAAGCTTTATGTGGTAGCTCTTGATATCAGCAATTTCTTTTATTCCTTCAAGAAGGTATGCAAGGTAACCTATGGTGTTTTTTAAGTCTCTGGGAGTATTGTAGCTTGTTTTTGTAAATACACCGAAGGAAGCGGTATATGCAAAAAACCTTGTATTGAAAAGACCCACGTCAAGGCTCTTTGCTTTCCCGTTTAAAATATCCTTAGCTGCCTGAAGAGGATTTAATGATATTTTCATACCTGCAGCAAAGTCATTTGTGCTTCCCGAAGGAATATATCCCACTTTGGGAGAAAGCTTGTTTTTTAGAAGACCAGATATCATTTCATTGAAGGTACCATCGCCTCCGATGCATATTATAATATCCTTGTTGTTGCCGTAAAGCTCAATTATTTTTTCAGGACCGAAGGCGGCTGTAGTTGTCTGGACGCAACACTCATATTCCCAGAAAAGACAAAGTATGTCCGTCAAATACTTATTTGATTTTTTAACACCTGCCACGGGATTCATAATCAGTAAAAGCTTTTGTGCCATTTATAAAACCCTTCTGTCGATAAAAATATTTTTATTCATTATACTCACAATTATAATGTTTCATTATATTATACCTTTTTATTATGATTTAATCAACCCATTTTTTGAATGAATTTGTGTTTTTTTTGTTATTTACTGTAAAAAATGCAAAAAATCTTGAAAAATACATATAAAAATAGTATAATTAAAACTGAAATTACAATAAATCACAATTAAGGAGGTTGGAAGTTGTTTAAAACAATCTATTCGAAATACCTTACTTCCTTTATTCTGCTTTTGGGCTTTGGCTTTTGTACCATAGCTCTTATAATCAGCTACGTCGTTACTAACTATTCTTTAAGCTCCAAAACAGATATAATGTACAAGACGGCAAAGGTAGTTTACACCACCGTCATCAACGATATGGAGCAGTCACAGAAAAGCTTTGAGAAAACGGTAAAGCAAAACAAAAAGGACTATTACAGCCTGTTTGCTCCGTTGACTGACTATTCCGAGTCAAATATAGTTATTATTGGCGGCGACGGCGACATTCTTTTTAAAAACGGCGAAAATAATTTAATTAAAAGCACCAAAATTTCCACAGAGGTTCTGAACGGAATGTGGAAATCACAAAAAGGCTCAAAGCTGTCAAATCTTGACGGACTTTTTGAAAAACGCCGTTTCAACTACATTTATCCTATTGAAGAAAAGAGCGACGTCGAAAGCTCGCTTATGGGTATTATTCTGCTATCCTCGTCATCTTCGGGACTTCAGAATGTCCACGAGCAGATAATAAGAGTTGTCATAGTTGCAAGCCTTTGGGTGTTTCTTGCGGCAATTGTTATAGTATATTTTATTTCCAACCGAATCACAACTCCCGTAAAGCAGATTTCAAAGGCTGTTGACTCATACACAAAAGGAAAATTTGACGTTCGTATTCCTGTCAAGGGCACAGACGAAATTGCAACCCTTTCACAGGCATTCAATAATATGGCTCAGGCACTTGACAAGCTTGAAAAGACACGTAACACCTTTATTTCAAGCATTTCCCACGACCTTCGTACTCCTATGACAAGTATACAGGGATTTATTGAAGGCATAATGGACGGCACAATACCTCCCGAAAAGCAGGAATATTACCTCAATGTTGTACTGACGGAGGTAAAGCGTTTGTCAAGGCTTGTAAACAGTCTGCTTGACGTTTCAAAAATGGAGTCAGGAGGCTTAAAGGTAAATCCTTCATACTTTGACATATGCGAAATTGCAAGGCTTATACTCATTTCCTTTGAGGAAAAGATAGACGAAGAAAAAATCAATATTGAATTTGAAATGGACGATGACCCGTCAAGAGTTTATGCCGATAAGGATGCCATTTATCAGGTACTTTACAACATTGTGGGAAATGCCTTGAAGTTTACTCCAGAAGGCGGCACATTGCGCATAGAAATCAGGCGCAAAAAGGCTGAAAATAAGTATTCGGTATCTGTATATAACACGGGTGTCGGTATAAAAGAAGAGGAATTGCCATTTATCTTTGACCGTTTTTACAAGTCAGACTCGTCCAGAGGTCTTGACAAAACAGGAACGGGACTGGGTCTTTACATTGCTAAAACAAAAATTGAAGCCCATGGCGAAAAAATATCCGTGGACAGCAAATACGGCGAATATTGCCGGTTTACCTTTACTCTTTCTATCGACGAAAAAAGCGTTGAAAAGAATTTATCAAAACTGAGAAACTGATTAAGGAGAACAGTTATGTCGGAAAGCTCATATACACCATCACTTGAAAGACTTGCAGGCTGTTTTCGCTCGCTTCCAGGAGTGGGCAAAAAAAGCTCATACAGAATGGCATTTGCCGTGCTTGATATGTCAAAGGAAAAGGCAGAAAGCTTTGCAGCTGCAATAATTGATGCAAAAAAGACTGTTAAACAGTGCACAGTTTGTCAGAACATATCCGAGGAGGATATCTGTCCTGTATGTGCGGACAAAAACCGCAACGAAAAGCTAATATGTGTTGTGGAAAATCCCAGAGATGTTGGTGCAATTCACAGATTAAGCGATTACAAGGGATTGTTTCACGTGCTACACGGCGTTATTTCTCCCCTTGACGGAAAAACTCCGGAAATGCTTAAAATAAAGGAGCTTATAGCAAGAGTATCCAATATTTGTTCAAAGTACAAAGAAGATGAAATAGAAGTTATTCTTGCTACCAATGCAAGTGTTGAAGGAGAGGCTACGGCTATGTACATAGCAAAGCTTTTAAAGCCTTTCGGGATTAAAATAACAAGACTGGCATACGGGTTATCTGTGGGAAGTGATTTGGAATATACAGACGAGGTTACACTTTATAAAGCAATAGAAGGTAGAACGAATATATAGTTTTTACTGTCTTTACTCTTTTGGGTGAAGACAGTTTTCTTTATCATAAAAAGAAAAACCCCACCGTTTTGGATGGGACTTTTCATATGGCTGTATAGAAAGTATGAAATGTTTCAGGACTTATTATTATTTGGTGTCGTCTTTTGTATGACAGTCACAGCAGGTTTTTCCACAAGTTTTTGAGGAAGGACATCCGATACATTTTGCACCGTTTTTCTTGGCTTTTATAATATATCCTGCAGCTCCTGCAATGATAATTACTATTACTGCGATTATAATTATGTCTGCCATTTACTACACCTGAATTCTTTTTTTATTTTTTTAATGTATACTCTTCTTTGAGCTTCTTATTTGTATTTGTAATAAGTGCACAGAGGATTGCTGCAAATGCAATTACTGCAATAAGACCACCCACAAAGCCGGCGCCAAGTTGTTTATCTGTAATAAGTGTGCCGATTTGATATACAAGGAAGCTAACAGTAAAGCCTGTGCCGAACTGCAGACCTATACCTGCCCACAGCCATTTTGCACTTTTCATTTCGCTGTTCATAGCACCAATTGCTGCAAAGCAAGGTGGTGAAAAGAGATTGAACATAAGGTATGCAAGGGCTGCAACAGCTGTAATGCCAAGCTTACCTGCAACTATTTCAACACCGCCATCTATTTCAAGGTCATCTAAATTAAAGAAGTTTGCAACACCGTAGCATACAGCAATCGTACCAACTACGTTTTCTTTTGCTATAAATCCAGTAATTACCGCAGCAGCAAGCTGCCATGCTGCAATTCCAATTACGGGTACAAGAATATAGGAGAAGGGATGAGCAATTGTTGCAAGAATGGAGGTGTTTTCTGCTCCTTCTTCAATAAGCTGGAAGCTCCAGTTAAAAGATTGCATTATTTGAACGATTGTGTTACAAATAAGAATAATTGTACCTGCTTTTACTATGTAAGCCCATCCTCTTGAACACATCGATTTGATTGCTCTTATAATACTTGGTGCTTTGTATTCGGGAAGCTCAATGATAAAGAAGCTTTTTCTCGCTTTATGACCTGCAATTTTATTTACAAGCAGTGCACCAAAGAATATGATTACAATGCCGGCAAAGTACATAAGCGGTCCAACCCAGGTTGCATCTTTGAAAAACAGGGTAGAAAATAGTGCTATAACGGGAAGCTTTGCTCCGCAGGGCATAAATGGTGCAAGCATTGCGGTTGCTCTGCGTTCACGTTCATTTCTAATAGTACGGCAAGCCATTACAC
>JAZRKT010000098.1:0-16696 GCA_045646465.1 Eubacteriales bacterium
CGTTCAGCAATGTAATTTCTCTTGATGAAAGAGGATATGCCGCCTCAACCGAGGATTGCACTACAAGCACAGACGGCATTTTCGTTGCAGGCGACTGCAGACAGAAAAAAATCCGTCAGGTGGCAACTGCCGCTTCCGACGGTGCTGTTGCTGCTCTTGCGGCGTGCAGTTATTTGGATAGATAGTTCGTGCTGGTTTTTTGTCACTTTTCTTGAAAGAAAAGTAACCAAAAGAACTTTATTTTGGCTGTCGCCGATGTGAAATAAATATGATGATAAAGGAGTGGCTTTGGGCTGATCCTTGCTATATAATATATTGTTATTTAAGATTATGACGACTAGACAAAAGGTGTAATTTTATGAAAAGAATTTTAGATAATGATAAAGTGAATATAATCGGTCCTCAAATCAAAAAGCTTAGAAAACAGGCGGGCTTAAGCCAAAGACAGCTTTCTGAAAAGCTTGAGCTTGAGGCGGTGTACACTTGCAGAGGCTCGTTATCACGTATTGAAAGCGGACTTCGCGCTGTAACTGATATTGAAATAGCGGCTATAGCAAATGTGCTCGGCGTTTCTGTGCAAAGGCTTTTTGATGTTGATGGCTAAAAAAATCCCATAAAAACAAAGATGCTCAGGTTTATTTCCTGAGCATCTTTTTTGTTTCATTTAAATAATCGCAGTCTTTTCTCCTGCTTTGAGAGCAATCTCATAAAGCTTTCCGCAATACAGTACCTTTTCCGTGCAATCTCTCTTTGCGGTAAGATGAGCACTTGTTACCTTACCGTCACGCCAGCACATATCAACACTGATACCGCCTTTGAGCTTCATACCGTAAAGGCTTCCGCTGTTTGAAAGCTCGTTGGGAAGGGCAGGGAGAAGCTTAATAATGCCGTCCTCCTTCTGCACAAGCATAAGACCTATACCGCTTGCAACGCCAAAGTTGCCGTCAATCTGGAATGGCGGATGTGCATCAAACATGTTGGTGTAAACTCCACCTTTCTGTGTGTATGTGCCGTCCCAGGGGTCTGGATTGTGAGTGAGCAGTGACCTTACAAAGTGGAAAGCTTTGTCGCTGTCCTTAAGCTTTGCCCAAAGATTTGTTTTCCAGCCCATACTCCAGCCTGTGCCCTCCATACCTCTTACTTCAAGAGATTTGCGCACAGCCTCCACAATTTTGGGATTCTTGCCTTCCGAGATTACTTCGCCGGGGAATAGTCCGTAAAGGTGCGAAACGTGGCGGTGAAGGGGTTCGGGCTCAATGTATTCCTTATCAAATTCCACAAGTCGACCCTGTGAGTCGATGTTGAAAAATTCAACCTTGGGAAGCACATTTTCAAGACGGGACTTAAACTCATCATCGTCTCCCGTAATTTCAAGACCCTTGATTGTACATCTGAAAAGGTCGGCACAAATACTCTGGCTCATACAGGTATAGGGTGCTGAGCTTAAAACGGGACCTTCCGGTTCAAGTCTGTACCTATTTTCGGGACTAATTGAAGGATAGATTACAAGATGTCCTTCGTACTCTGTGAGGGTGTCAAGGTAGAAGCGTGAAGCCTCTTTCATAATGGGAAGAGCTACATTTTTCAGATATTCCTCATCAAGTGTGTATTCGTAGTATTCATATAACATCTTTGAAAGCCAACCGCTTCCCAAGCTCCAGAAGCTGTAGCAGGCAGCGCCAAGTCTACGGCCTGCAGCTGTAGCCTCGGTAAATCCCCATAAATCTATGTTGTGGTGACACACAAAGCCGTCTGCACCGTATACCTTCTTTGCTGTTTCCCTGCCTGTCTTGCTGATCTTTTTAACAAGACCTACAAGCGGTTCATAGCACTCGTCAAGACCCATCATAAGGGTAGGCCAGTAGTTCATTTCCGCGTTTATGTTGACCGTATAGTTTGAACTCCAGGGTGCTTTTTCGTGCTCGTTCCAGATGCCCTGCAGATTTAATGCCTGAGAGCCGGGACGTGAGCCAGCAATGGTGAGATACTTTGCGAAATTGAACAGAAGCTCGCAAAGACCGATATCTCCTTGGGGACTTTTCAGTCTTGTAAGAGTATCAACGTCGCTTGGCTTGTCAACAAGATTAAGAACTGTTTTGTTGTAAAGTGCACCAACATCGTTTATATGCTCTCTTTTCAGTTCGAGATAGTCTGTTGACACTGCCTTGTCAAGCTGGAGCAGAGTTTTGTCAACACATTCCTTCAACGGGCAGAGATTGATGTGGTCAAGGTAGGTTGTATTTGCAGTTATTATGATGACAAGTTCGTCAACATCCTCAAAGCAAACCTTGCCATTTGTATATGATGGCTTTTTGTCGCAAATAAAGGAAGCGGCAAAAGCAAATTTCACCGTTTTTTCACTGTCGTCAAGGACACCTGAGTCTGTTATTGAATCAATGCCTGGAAGCTTGTCTGCCGCCGCACCCTTAACGAGAAGAATCCCGTTATCAAAGCTTCGCTCGTTGTGAAGCAGTGTTTCAAAGGATATTTTAATGTTGCTCTTTATCTTTGAAGCAATTTTCACGGCAAGGCAGGAATGAGGATATGAGAAGAAATACTCATATTTTACGCCCTTATCTCCCTTTACTTCGGTGGTTGCAAGAGAGGCTTCAAGGTCAAGACTGCGCTCATATTCGCCTTCATAAGTACCGTCGTTTTCAATAAACAGGTTTCCCACAGGAAGGTATCCACAGCTCTGTGGTTCTCCGAGATTTATCTCAAGGTGTCTGTCGGCTTCGTAAATTTTACCTTCTCTTACCAGCTGCTGCAAAAGCTTATACTGTTCGGTCTTGTCTGCCTGAGGCTTTGTAATGGGTTTGCCGTCCCAGAGTGTGTCCAGGTTAAGTGAGATTTTTTCTTTTTGTATGTCTCCGTATACCATGCCGCCGAAGGCGCCATTTCCAAGAGGAAGTGCTTCTTCAAATATGGTTGCTTTTTCCTTGTAAAATAATCTGTTTTCCATATAATCACCTCAAAGAGTTTTTTTTAATACTAACATATTCCATCATTTTTGTCAATGGGGTAATAGAATAAAAGGTATAATTGTTTTCACATTTTTCTTTTGCATCTGCATTGCTGTTTTGAAAGTAGTACAAGTAAATATTGCGCATTTTATGCAAACAACAAAAATTGATACAAGCAAGTGTGTGATATATTATGTAGCTATAAAGAAAAGGAGAGTCTTTGGTCGCCGTCCGCAGATGGCGAAACGTCTTATGCTTCACAAAGCGCAGTAAAAGTGAATTTGCCGTCCTTCAAAGGACGGCAAAGAGGAAAACCCTCGCCGAGGGGCCTGAAATGTGAGATAAAGCATACTTTTTCAACAGACTAAAATGACTGCCAAGTGGCAGTCATTTGGGAGTTCTTTGATTTTTAATTGTCAATTTGTACAATCCCTGCACACACCGGTGTAGAAAATTTCCTTGGTCTGTGCCTCAAAGCCTTTGGGAAGACAGTCACAGGGGACGTCAACATCAAAGTCGTATACCTTTTTACAGCCGTTACACAGAAAATGACCGTGGTGGTCGGTACAGGCATCAAAGCGAGCCTGCTGTTCCTCAATGGTGAGCATTTTTATAACACCCTCCTGGCTGAGAAGCTTTACGGTGTTGTATACAGTTGTCTTGGAAAGAGTGGGCGCGTTTGGTGAAAGCTCCTTGTAAATCTCATCAACCGTGGGATGTGTCCTGTGACTTAGCAGATAATCGTATATCATTACTCTTGTCAGCGACGGACGGATACCCTTTTTCATCAGTATTTCTGCTGAGGTCATATGCTTGTCACACTCCTTTCAAATATATTGTATTCATTACAAAGTTATTATAACAACAAAACAAAAATTTGTCAATAGCTTTTGCCAAACTTCATAAAAAATATCAATATTTTCAATAAAAATTGCCCCTGTAAGAGCCGGGAGTAAAGCCCGTATTTTTCCCGAACAGGAAATTGAAATGTGCTCCCGAGGCAAAGCCGTATTTTTTGCCTGATATAACGCTGTTGTAAAATCTGCAAATGAGCGACAGAGGCATATTGTTGATGCAATGAGTAATGACAGGTCAAAGAACGGTGTTGCAATGTTTGTGACACCCCAAAACAATTTGTGTATGGTAGTTGTTGGATAACTCTACACTTTTTTTACATATCCTATTGCATTTTGAAAATCAGGGTGTTATAATACAGTTGAATTTAGAAATAAGTTCAAATTTCAATTTTAAGGTGATTATTATGAAGAGAATACTTTTTCAGGGCGACTCCATAACAGACTGCGGCAGAAACAGAGAAAGTGACGGATATAAGGGTTATGGATATCCAAACTTTGTAACCGCAAAGCTGGGCTTTGATTTCCCCGGTGAATATGAATTTATCAACAGAGCTGTTGGCGGCGACAGAATTGTAAACGTATATGCAAGAATAAAGAAGGATATCATCAATGTAAAGCCTGACTATATGAGCCTTCACATCGGTGTAAATGATGTATGGCACGAGGTTAATTGGCAGAACGGTGTTGAAGCAGATAAGTTTGAGAAGATTTACGATATGCTTCTTACAGAAATCAAGGAAGCACTTCCCAATATTAAAATTATGCTTCTCGGCGCATTTGTAACAAAGGGGTCGGCTACCGAAGGCGCATGGGACTACTTCACCATAGAAGTGGCAAAGAGAGCAGCGATTGCCAAGAAGCTTGCACAAAAACACGGATGTATATATGTTCCCCTCCAGGAACGCTTTGATGAGGCTATTGCAAAGTATCCCGAGCCCTATTGGACAGTTGAGGGTGTACATCCCTCACATATGGGACATGAGCTTATTGCAAGAGAATGGTTAAAGGCTTTTGAAGCCATAAAGTAATTACAGTAAAATAATAAGAAAGTAGAAGCGAAAAAGCACAAGACCGGTAAAAAATACAATATAAAAAAGAGCCTCCTATGGTATAATAAAATATCATAGGAGGAATTTTTATTCCAATAAGTTATAGACACATTACAGATTATGAAAAAGAAATAATTGAAATGAGAGAACAAGCGTAAAATACTTGATAATAATTTTTGCTGTTTCTCCGTTAACTTTTGCTTCAATATTCTTTTAAAGGGACGCACCGTAACCTTTGAAAAAGCTTTTTAGGGCGTGATTTCAAAGGTGACAGCCTCGTATTATCAGGCTTCGGTTAATCAAAAATGCCTTCGACCTTGTCCTTTTCAAAGGACAGAATCCTGCCGTCGTCCGCAGAAACTTCAACCTCGTATTCAAATCCGCCTGACTTAAATTCGATGTCGTAATGAAGCACTCCGTCGTCTCTGTCAAGCTCGGCCTTTACAAATTTTGCATTAGCTTCTGCAACGTCTGCTTTTTTCAGAGCAAGCTGCTTTGCCTTGTCCTTTGTGATGCTCTGAGCCTGCTCTGCCGAAACAGGCTTTTGAATCTCACTTTTTTGAAAAGAGCCTTTGCTTTCGCCCGTGACAATTGCGTCGGCATCGGTGACGGTGGATTTTTCATCCTTTAGCTCAATCCTCTTGTCATCTTCGTACCAATATATCTTTTTACCCATAATCTCTCCGATTGCACGGATGGGAAGGTAGGTGGTGCCGTCGTGAAGAAGAGGATATACAACCTCTCCGCCTGCGTTTTTAAAAACCTTTTCTTCGCCGTCAATTACCACTGTGAAGTCTTGTCTTATCTGTGCTGAAATCTCTTTTATCTTGTCTGTGGCAATTACGCCTGCGGTAATTCCAAACACACTTGCCAATCCTAAGGCCAATGCTATAAAACGTTTATTCAAGTGTAACCATCTCCTTTACAATTTAATACTCACTGCTAATTGTAATCTTTATAACATAGTATTGATTACAATGATATATCATAATTTTTTAATTGTCAATAGTTAAAAAAATAAAGCTGTGGAAAAATCCATAGCTTTATTATATGACAAATACTTCTTGTTATTCGGCACAAAGCTCATTTGCAAGCGCTTCAAGACAGGCAAGGCTTTCACCGTTAAGGGCGGAAAGAATTTTTACGCTGTTTTCACAGAAGGTGATGTTCTTGCACGCTCCTAAGGCTTCACCCATAAGCTTTGCGGTAACAGGTGCCCAGGAGCCGTTTTCGATAAGAGCAACTTTTCTGTTTTTAAAGCCTCTTTCGATAAGACCGTGGATAAATTCCTGCATAAATGGAAACATTCCGTTGTTGTAGGTAGTTGTTGCAAGTACAAGCTTGCTGTAGCGGAAAGCTTCGCTAATTACAAGGTACTTGTCGCTTCTTGCAAGGTCATAGACTGCAACATTTTTGCATCCTTTTTCCAGAAGCTTTTCCTTTAACAGCATAGCCGCCTTTTTTGTGTTGCCGTAAACCGAGGTGTAGGCAATAACAATGCCGTCACTTTCAGGGGTGTAGCTTGACCAGATGTTGTAAAGACTGAGATAATGGTCAAGGTTTTCTTTAAGAACGGGTCCGTGGAGAGGACATATCATACGTATATCAAAAGCCGAAGCCTTTTTCAGAAGTGCCTGAACCTGTGCACCGTATTTGCCCACAATGCCAATGTAGTAGCGTCTTGCTTCGTCGTCCCAATTATCAAGGGTGTCAAGATCGCCAAACTTGCCAAAGCCGTCAGCCGAGAATAAAACTCTGTCAAGGCTGTCGTAGGAAACAATGACCTCAGGCCAGTGTACCATAGGTGCTGTAAGGAAGGTGAGGGTGTGAGCGCCAAGCTCAAGAGTGCTTCCTTCGCCGACGGTTATCTGCTTATCTAAAAAATCGCTGTCAAAAAACTGCTTCATCATTGCGAAAGCCTTTGAGGAGGCAACGATTTTTGCATCGGGATAAGCCTTTACAAAGTCAGTAATGCTTGCCGAATGGTCAGGCTCCATATGGTGAACAACAAGATAGTCGGGTTTTCTGCCATCAAGAACACTTTCAAGATTCTTAATCCATTGGCTTGTAAATTTTGTGTCCATAGTGTCAAGCACCGCAATTTTTTCGTCAAGAATAACGTAGGAGTTGTACGATATTCCCTCAGGTACGGGATACTGACCTTCAAATAAATCAACAACTCTGTCGTTGACTCCTATGTATTTTATGCTGCTTGAAATTTCCATATGCCTTCACTCCTTGAGCTTCTTGTTTTGTTCCGATAATTATACCATTATCACAGGTAAAAGTCAAGCAGCCTGCGATAATTCACAAGCTGCCAGAACAAAGTTATTGTGTCTTATTATTCTTCCTCAAATGCGTCCTTATCAAGTCCGCAAACGGGGCACACCCAGTCTTCGGGAAGATCTTCAAATGCAGTACCTGCAGCAACACCGTTTTCGGGATCGCCTACTTCGGGATCGTATTCGTATCCGCAAGGGCAAACATACTTTTTCATAATAAAATACCTCCAAAAAATATAGTTTTAATTAAAGTACAAGTGACGGAGCAGTATAGATTCTTGCAGCATACTCGTTGTCAAGGCTGTACAGTCCTTTTGAATCGCCGCCGAAAAGCTCCATTTTCTTAATCATATCGTCAGCATTCTTTTCTTCTTCAAGCTGTTCCTTGACAAACCAGTCGAGAAACTGCATTGTTCTGAAGTCTTTAGCAGTATATGCAGCATCGTAAATTGTATGTATAAGTCCTGTTACGTACTGCTCGTGCTCAAAGCCTGCCTTTAAAGGATCCATAAGAGTCTTAAGAACTTTGTCCGGAGCATCGATGGGAAGAAGTGTTACCTTTTCGCCGTTGAGCTGAAGATATTTAAGCATCAGCATTGCGTGGTCTCTTTCCTCTTGAGCCTGCACCATATACCAGTTAGCAAAGCCGTCAAGACCTTCTCTTTCATAGAATACCGAAAAGTCTAAATAAAGATATGCCGAATAAATCTCTTTTGCAATCTGCTCGTTTATTAACTTTGAAACCTTTGCGTCCAACATTTCTGTCACCTCGTTAAAATGATAAATTAAAACTGTTTTTCGCTTCGAGAAGCTACCTTCTCTTTACGTGATTATTATACTACTGCTGTTTGCAAAAATCAATGTACAAATTGTAAATTGTAATGATTACAAAAATGTTTTTATTGGAAATTGCTTAAAATGTTGATTACCCTTACGTTTTTCTTTTTTGAGTATTCTATTGTATTTTTTGTTCCTACGCTGATATTATTATAAGCTGAAACAACAAGTCATATTTTGCATATTATGCTCCCAAAATAAAATAATATGAACATACTATATATCCACAATCAACATTGTACCATAAAAATTCTTTAAAATAAATATATAATATGTGTATTTTGGAGTGATAATATGCCTGTTAAGAGTGTATCTATAAGAATTGAAAAAGAGATGCTTGAAAAGATAGCGTATGTGGCAGATTATGAAGGACGTTCCGTTAACAGTCACGTGTTGGTTTTAATTAGAGAGAGCATAAATGGATTTGAACAGAAATATGGAAAAATTGAGGGAAACATTAGCCCCGATACTAATGTGAAGCCGGGCGGAAAAGAATAACCCCTTGATTTTTCAAAAAAATATGATATAATACTGTTAAAAAGAATAAAACAGTCTGCCACCGGGTAGAAAAATGCTGATATTGCATTCGTTTTCGCATCGTTAGGTCTTAGAAGATGTGAAAAACGGGTGCTTTTTCTTTAGGAGGAGAAAAAGTGAAAAGGCTGACATCATACTTTACAAAATTTGAAATTGGATTGTGGCTTGTGTCAACGATTATAATAATACTGACAGAATTTGTGTTCAGGACGGGGGATGTTGTGACGCTGTGTGCCTCGGTAATAGGGGTTACCTCTTTGATTTTCAATGCTAAGGGAAATCCTTTCGGGCAGGTGCTTATGGTGATTTTCGGGGTGCTGTATGGAATAATCTCATATTCTTTCGCATATTACGGCGAAATGATAACCTATCTCGGAATGACTGTACCTATGGCGGTGTTTTCCCTTGTGACGTGGCTGAGAAATCCTTATAAGGGTAATAAGGCTGAGGTGACGGTAAATGTTGTGGGTGAAAGAGAAACGGCGCTTATGATGATTTTGACGGCAGCTGTGACGGCGGTGTTTTATTTTATCCTCAAAGATTTCGGAACGGCAAATCTTGCACCAAGCACGCTGTCTGTATCCACCAGCTTTGCGGCGGCATATCTGACCTTCAGAAGAAGCGAATACTATGCACTTGCATATGCACTTAATGATATTGTGCTTATAGTAATGTGGGTGCTTGCGGCGAGAGTTGATATTACATATGTATCAGTAATAATCTGCTTTGCGATATTTCTTGTAAATGACCTTTACGGTTTTGTCAGCTGGCAGAAAATGAAGAAGCGTCAACGAGAATTTATCTAAAGATTTGAATGTTTTGACATAACAAAACACTTTATAAGATAAAAATGTATAATGTTTATATACCTGCAATTGACAAATTTGGGGTACTGTGATATGATAAACTTATATCTTAATATATGCAGTAAAAAGTGAGATGTTTGTAAAAAGCTTTTTGGAATAGCACTTGCATTTGCGATGTATATTTTGATGACAATGTGTGTTCTTTGCATAATCATTAACTTTTAAGAAGGCAACAGAGAGGAATATGTTATGGATATTTTGGCAAAAACAGAGAATCTTCCCAACACCAAGGTTTGTTTCTTTGGAGACAGTATCACACACCGCGGTTACTTTATAGACGAGCTGTATGAGCATTACCTTGCTTCGGACAAGGAAATGGGCAGACTTGAAATGTACAATCTCGGTATTTCGGGCGATACAGCCGGCGGAGCATTAGGGAGAATTGACGAAGATGTTATGTATTATGACCCCGACGTTGTTGTAATTATGTTTGGTATGAACGACATATCGGGCGGTCTTTACATCAAGGGGCAGTACAGCGAAGAAATAGAAGCAAAGCGTCAGGCACAGATTGAAACATACAAGACTAATATGACGGCGATTATCGAAAAGCTTGAAGGCTACGGCGTTGAGATTGTTCTTTGTACACCTACTCCTTACGACGATGTAACGGATACTGTTTATGAAAGAAGCGTGGGTCTTAGCAAGTGTGCAGAATGGCTTAGAGAGGTTGCACAGCAGAAGGGTCTTAAGCTTATTGACCACTTTGCAAATATGTATCCCATCTGCTCGCAGAAGTATATTGGTGCTGACTTTGTTCATCCCAATGCTCTCGGTCATCATCTTATTGCACAGTCTGCTCTTTATTCTCTTGGTTACATCGACAAAATGGAGCTTGATACGGCTATAGTTAATTTTGATGCAGATAACCTGGAAAGAGCAACAGCTGCTTACAATTTCCGTATGATGATTATGGTTGAAATAACTATCAGAGGTCAGGGATATACCGACATTGAAGCAAAGAAAACACGTGCTGCCGAGCTAAAGGCGATACAGACCAACGAACATTGGAAATGGATTTATCAGAACTACATTGATACCATTGACGATGCAATTGAAATACGCGAGAAAATCATCCGTATGACGCAGGAGCTTTCTTGCAAAAAGTAAAAATACAGCTTCAAATAAACAAAAATAACTGTCCTTACGTCTTTTTGGGTGAGGACAGTTTTTTCTGGCGTAAAAAAAGCCTCGTCATGAAGCTTTTTTTGTTTTGGTTTATGTCTGCTACCAAGCAAAAAAGGCTCGGAAATCCGAGCCTTTGGATTTTGCGATAATCAGCCAAAGTATCTCTGAAGAAGTCCCTCAAACGCTTTACCGTGTCGAGCTTCATCCCTTGCCATTTCGTGAACAGTATCGTGAATAGCATCAAGACCAAGCTCCTTGGCGCGTTTAGCAAGGTCAAACTTGCCTGCAGTTGCGCCGTTCTCGGCATCAACTCTCATTTCAAGATTCTTCTTTGTGGAATCTGTTACAACTTCACCTAAAAGCTCTGCAAATTTTGCTGCGTGCTCTGCTTCTTCGTAAGCTGCCTTTTCCCAGTAAAGACCGATTTCGGGATAGCCTTCTCTGTGTGCAACCCTTGCCATTGCAAGGTACATGCCGACTTCTGTGCATTCACCTTCGAAGTTTGCTCTGAGGTCCATAAGAATGTCTTCTCTTACGCCCTTTGCTACACCTACAACGTGCTCTGCTGCCCAAGACTTTTCGCCTGTCTGCTCATTGAACTTGCTTGCAGGAACTCCGCACTGAGGGCACTTTTCGGGTGCTGATTCGCCTTCGTGAACATAACCGCATACTGAACATACAAACTTCTTCATAATCCATAACTCCTTTGATTATATAATTTATTTTTTAGTTTTATGTAACCGCAACACCGTGTGTAATTCACTTTTGTATTGATTACAAAGTTATTATAACAACAATTTTTAATTTTGTCAAGAGGTTTTTTAAAAAAAGTTTGATTTTTTTCAAAAAAGATTTTGCAGGAGATTTTATCAGTCTGCAGGGGCGAAGGTTGTGCCTGTAAGAAGGGGAGAACGCTTGCCTCCCGTCAGGTCTGCGGCGTAGGCGAGAAATTTTTTGTAATTGGCTTCAACACAGGAAAGATGAAAGGTAACATTTTCGCCGAAGTCTGTGCCTGAGCAGAGAATGGAGTTTTTGTCAAGATCCCGTAAAACCTTTTCATAATCGCTGTAGGAAACTTCAAAATCAAAGGTGACGTGCTGACAGAAGGCGGATATTCCAGCCTTGTCAATGCCGATTTTTGCACCCTTTGCATAGGCTCTCACAAGACCGCCTGCACCTAAAAGTATTCCACCGAAGTAACGTGTAACAACAACGCACACACCTACAAGGCCTTCGCGTTTGATAACCTCAAGTATAGGCATACCTGCAGTGCCCTGAGGCTCACCGTCGTCGGAAAAACGGGCAATTTCTGTGTCCTTAAGAATGTAGGCATAGCAGTTGTGAGTGGCATCGGCGTGCTTTTTCTTTATGGAAGCGATAAACTCCTTTGCCTCGTCCTCGTTTTCGACACGGGCAACATAGGAGATAAACTCGCTCTTTTTTTCGACAAATGAGTCCTCAGCGTACTTTTCTCGGACTGTTTTGTAGGTTTGTGCCATTATTTACCTCGTTAATTATCAATATTTTGACTTAGTTCAAAAAATTATAAGCTTGTTTATGACTTCTTTTCTCCTCGAATTCTACTTTATTATACCATAATGATAAACAAAAATCAACATAAAAAAACCGTCCACATCGAAGTGAACGGTTTTTGATTGTAAAATATCAATTAAAGATACTTAGCTGCGTTAACCTTAACGCCGGGGCCCATTGTAGAAGCTACTGCACAGGACTTGATGTACTGACCCTTAGCTGCAGCGGGCTTAGCCTTTACAACTGCTGCCATAAGTGTATCAAGGTTTTCTGTGAGCTTCTGTGCACCAAAGGAAGCCTTACCAACGGGGCAGTGAATGATGTTCTGCTTGTCAAGACGGTATTCGATTTTACCTGCCTTGGCTTCTTCAACAGCCTTAGCAACGTCCATAGTTACAGTGCCTGCCTTGGGGTTAGGCATAAGTCCCTTAGGACCGAGAACCTTACCGAGACGGCCGATAACGCCCATCATATCGGGAGTTGCGATTACAACGTCAAAATCAAACCAATTTTCGCTTGTAATCTTAGCAACCATATCTTCAGCACCTACATAATCTGAACCTGCTGCTTCTGCGTCCTTAGCCTTATCGCCCTTAGCGAATACAAGTGTACGAACTGTCTTACCTGTACCGTGGGGGAGAACAACTGCGCCTCTAACCTGCTGGTCAGCGTGACGGCTGTCAACGCCGAGCTTAATATGAACTTCTACAGTTTCATCGAATTTAGCCTTAGAAGTCTTGCAAACTATGTCAAGAGCTTCTTCTGTTTCGTAAAGCTTAGCTTTGTCGATAAGCTTTGCACTTTCCTGATACTTCTTACCCTTATTCATGTTTCTTACCTCCCTTAGTCAGCAACAACAACGCCCATGCTGCGTGCAGTACCTGCAATCATGCTCATTGCTGCTTCGAGGGAAGCTGCGTTGAGGTCGGGCATCTTCTGTTCTGCGATTTTCTGAACCTGTTCCTTGGTGATTGTAGCAACCTTATTCTTGTTGGGTTCACCTGAAGCAGTTTCGATTCCGCAAGCCTTCTTGATAAGAACTGTTGCGGGGGGAGTCTTAGTGATGAAAGAGTATGAACGGTCTGCGTATACTGTAATTACAACGGGGATGATAAGACCCATGTCGTTCTTAGTTCTTTCGTTGAATTCCTTACAGAAGCCGGCGATGTTATCACCGTGCTGACCGAGTGCGGGACCTACAGGAGGGGCGGGAAGAGCCTTTCCTGCGGGGATCTGAAGCTTAATGTAACCTGTTATTTTCTTTGCCATTTTGTTTACACCTCCAAATGTGGTAAATGATTCGGGTTTTATTACCCTCCCACAGACAAGAATATGTCTTGTCCCTCACAGCCTTTACAATTTGCATTCAGCAGGCAAAAAGCCGAAAGCATAACTGTGAGTGTAAATGATATTTTTTGAAGAACTTAGTCCTTCAGAGGTTCAACCTCATTTGCGTTCATTTCAACATTTGTTTCTCTTCCGTTGATTAATGCCGCAACCTTGATTCTGCCTGTGGCAGAATCAATTTCCTTGACTGTGGCAATAGAGCCTGCAAGGAAGCCTGCAACGACGATAACGCTGTCGCCTACATTGTAAGCCGCTTCGCGTACACGTATGTCAACACCCAGTGCTGCCACCTCGTCCTCGGTAAGAGGAACAGGACGGCTTCCCGGACCCACAAAGCCCGTAACGCCTCTGATGTTTCTGATAACGTGCCAGCTTTCATCGTTCATAACCATTTTAACGAGTACATAGCTCGGGAACATCTTGTGTTCCGTTGGTTTCTTTTCCTTGGGAGCCTTCTTGATTTCGTTTCCGTCATCATCGTACTCGGGCTCTGAGGAATAGAGATAATCGTCTGCCTCTTCCTGTGAATCAACAACTATTTCGGTGGGGATTCTTGTCTCAAAAATGAGATTTTCAAGACCTCTGTAATCTACAAGACGCTCGATGTTCTCGGCAACCTTGTTTTCGTATCCCGAATATGTGTGAACCACGTACCAGAGTGCCTGTGCTTCGTTAGACATCTGAATTCTCCTTTACGGGTTAAATCAGACAAGTGCCGCAATGGTCTGCAAAAGCTTTGTGAAACCTGTGTCGAGCAGGAACACAACTAAAGCAACTACTGCGATAGTAGCGGCAACAACACCGCTCTGACGAAGGGTGTCCTTTTTGTCAGGCCAAACTATTTTCTTGAACTCACTCTTGTAGTCCTTGAAAAACTTTTTAACCTTGGAATCCTTCCTTACCTTTACTTCATCTGCCATCGTTTTTTCCTCCTTTCAATTACGAATCCTTACTTGGATTCCTTGTGAAGGGTGTGTTTACGGCAGAAACGGCAATACTTGTTGAACTCAAGACGATCGGGATCGTTCTTCTTGTTCTTGGTAGTGTCGTAATTTCTTTGTTTGCATTCGCTGCAAACGAGTGTGATTTTCACTCTCATTTCTACACCTCCCGGTAAATATAAATGTTTTTACCTCCCTCGACATGGAGCTTTTTAAGGTGCCGTTTTTGGGCATAACAAAAAAACTCTCCAACAGAGGTAGAGTTAGTTTACCACACATTTTCTCTTTTGTCAAGTGTTTTTTTTAAAAAAGAATTGGATAGAAGGGTATTAGGCAATTTTTCCGAACATTTTTCCACCATCACACAATAAAAGCCGTGCCGCAATTGGCAAGCCCTGTGTTATATAAAACTACCTAAAAACGAAAAACTCGCCGTCAAAAGACGGCGAATCGCTACCAAATATGAAATGAAAAATCACTTTGCATCCTTAATCATCTGGTCATACTCAAGAAAATCATACCCTAAGCTTTTGTACAGCCGAACCGCTCTCTCGTTTTCCTTTTCAACCTCAAGACGATATCTCATTGCAGGATGATTTTCTTCTATAAAGGCAAAAAACTTTCTCCCGATGCCGTGACTGCGGAATTGCTCACGAATGTACAGTTCCTCAAGCCACACGATTTTTCCGCCTGCTTCATGGCAGTAGCAAATATTGAGAAGACCGAAGCCCGCCGTTTTGCCGTCATATTCTATTATGTAACACTCAAGATAATCACGGCTTCGCATAAGCTCATTGAAGGTATTGGCGTGAAAATCCTTTTTTATGGGTGCAAGAACTGCGGGAGAATTGTAAAACTCCTCTGACAGCTCAAAGAACAACTCCTTGTCCTTTTGCTCAATTCTTCTGAAATTTATCATATTTACCTCAAAAGCAATGGGGCAGAGCTGTCGCTCCGCCCTGTTTTGTCATCTTTTAAGTGTGCGCGGACTACCAAAGGTCGACCTTGCATCTGCTTGATGTTTTTTTAAACGTAATTAGAAATCAAGCTTGGACTCAATATAAGCCCTAACGTCTTCAAGCTTAATTCTTTCCTGAGCCATGGAATCTCTTTCTCTGATTGTTACACAGCCGTCGGTCTCTGTTTCAAAGTCAACCGTGATGCAGAAGGGAGTACCGATTTCGTCCTCACGTCTGTAACGCTTACCGATTGAGCCTGCTTCGTCGTAATCAACCATAAAGCTCTTCTGAAGCTCGTGATCAAGCTCGGTTGCCTTATCGGAAAGCTTCTTGGAAAGGGGAAGAACTGCGGCCTTGAAGGGTGCAAGTGCGGGATGAAGTCTAAGAACGGTTCTTACATCCCCGCCTTCAAGCTCTTCTTCGTCATAAGCATCGCAAAGGAAGCTGAGGAAGCATCTTTCAACACCAAGGCTGGGCTCAACAACATAGGGAATATATCTTTCGTTGGTTTCAGGGTCAAAGTAGGAAAGATCCTTGCCCGATGTATTGATGTGCTGAGTAAGGTCGTAGTTTGTTCTGTCGGCAATACCCCAAAGCTCGCCCCATCCAAAGGGGAAGAGGAATTCAAAGTCTGTTGTTGCCTTTGAATAGAATGAAAGTTCTTCGGGATCGTGGTCGCGAAGTCTTAAGTTTTCTTCCTTCATACCGAGGGAAAGCAGCCAGTCACGGCAGTAGCTTCTCCAGTAGTCAAACCATTCAAGGTCTGTGCCGGGCTTACAGAAGAATTCAAGCTCCATCTGTTCAAATTCACGAACACGGAAAATAAAGTTACCCGGTGTGATTTCGTTACGGAATGATTTACCGATCTGTGCAACACCGAAGGGAACCTTACGTCTTGTTGTTCTCTGAATGTTTGCAAAGTTTACGAAAATACCCTGAGCTGTTTCGGGACGGAGATAAATCTCGTTCTTAGCGTCCTCAGTAACACCCTGGAAGGTTTTGAACATAAGGTTGAACTTACGGATATCTGTGAAATTAGCTGAACCGCAGTCAGGGCATACAATGCCGTTTTCTGCGATGTACTTGCTCATTTCGTCAAAGCTCCAGCCGGCAGGATTTACGCCTGTATCTTCAATAAGCTTATCTGCTCTGTGACGTGTCTTACAATCCTTACAGTCCATAAGCGGGTCAGAGAAGCCGCCAACGTGACCTGAAGCAACCCAGATCTGCGGATTCATAAGAATAGCAGAATCAAGACCTACGTTATAAGGATTTTCCTGTACGAACTTCTGCCACCATGCACGCTTTACGTTGTTCTTGAATTCAACGCCGAGAGGACCGAAATCCCAGGAGTTTGAGAGACCGCCGTAGATCTCGCTACCTGAGTAAACAAAGCC
>JAZRKT010000099.1:0-13318 GCA_045646465.1 Eubacteriales bacterium
AAAAAAAAGTTATATGTGTCGTAAAAGCGGATGCTTACGGTCACGGTGCCATAAGGTGCGCAAAAGAGCTTGAAAAAGCAGGCTGTGATATGTTTGCCGTTTCTTGCTTTGACGAGGCGCTTCAGCTCAAAGAAGGCGGCATAGTAAATTCAGACATACTTATTCTCGGCAGAATTCTGCCCTGCGAGCTTGAGACTGCTATCAATCACGGCTTTATTCTTGCGGCAGGCTCGATCGGCTTTATCCAAAGCATAACCGCACTTAAATGCGACAAAAAAGCAAGAATTCACATAAAGCTAAACACCGGTATGAACAGAACAGGCTTTGATGCAATACACTCTTGCGACTATCCCGAGTTATCTTCTGCTTTAAAGCTTATAAACGAAAACGCCGAAAAAATTTCAGTTGAAGGTGTTTTCAGTCACTTTGCCTGTGCCGAGGACAGCGAAGAATTTACGCAAAGTCAGTTTGACCTTTTCAGCAAGGCTGTATCACACATTGAATCCTGCGGTATTTATCCCCAAACTAAGCACATATGCAACAGTGCAGGTACTATCAGCTACAAGAATATGAATCTTGATGCGGTAAGGCTGGGGATCTTTCTTTACGGCTGTGAATGTCCCGACAGCACATATTTACCTGTTTTATCGCTCAGTTCAACAATTCTTGAAATCAAGCAGCTTTACAAGGGAGATGGAGTAAGCTACGGTCTTGACTTTAAGTGTGACAGAGATATGACAATTGCCGTTACGGGCATAGGCTACGCCGACGGTCTGCACAGAAGTCTCTCAAACGGCAAGGGTTACTTTATGTACAAGGGCAAAAAATGTCCCATTATCGGCAGAATATGTATGGATATGACTATGATTGACATCTCGGAAGTAGAAAACCCTTGTGTTTTTGACAGAGTTACAGTATTCGGCGATGGTGAATCAGGTTTTATTCCATGCAATGAGCAGGCTAAAAGAGCAGGAACAATTTCTTACGAGTTATTATGCTCTGTTTCAAAAAGAGTTCCGAGAGTTTACATACATGGCAAATAATTTTATATTAAAACTGTCTTTACTGAGGTAAGGGCAGTTTTTTTATACAAAAAACAACTTATTATAATATTATTCAAAATATATGTGTTTACTTTTGTGTCAAATGATGTATAATATAGACAATGGGGTTGTTGTATATGCTTATAATTTTAACAAAGGAGCAAACATTATGTCGATGAGAAAATCAATTGACAAAGCAATGACTGCGTTGGATAACGGCACTTCCAGAGTAAAAACCTTTTATCGCTTTATGAAGGGTCTGACCTTCAGGGGCAAAGCAGGAGTTGATTTGTCTGTTAAAAGCGACAGACGTCTTCATCCCCTTTGCAAGTGCGCACTCAAATGTGACAAGGAAATAAGGATTCTTCCTGCTTTATTGTGGTTTATGGGAATTATGCTATTCTTCTGTATGCTTTGCAAAGGAAAATCCTGCTGTGACGACTGAGCAAACTATGGGCAGTTTACCTGCCCGTACATATTCAGCTCTGAAGATATTGGGCTAGAATTTCAAGCTGAGGTTCGTTTTCTACGTCTATTCCCTGTGTCAGCATTTCAACATCATATGAAGTGAGCATATCGGGATTAACAGTTATTTCCATTACCCGTCTGCCGTCAGCTTCGGCAACGATTTTTCCGTCTGACAGCTTTACGGTATAGCTTTCCTTTTCATCGCCACCGACAGCAAGCGTATTTTCTCTGTTTTGTGCCTTTGGTGTATCCCGCTTTACGGTATACTTTACGGTTTTTGGCAACAAAGCCGTCCACAGCGCAAGCAAAGATACGACAGCAACAGCGGCACATACCGCAATTATCTTTTTCAAAGCAATTCCCCCTTTTAGCTTATTATCGGTCAAATTTTCCTGTTTTATTCAGGTTCAACATATATTACCTTGGGAGGCATTATGAACAACAATCACAATTTTTCTACAGGCAAAAGCAACCGTGACAACGAGGAAATCAAAGTTGATACCGCCCTGAACATAAAAAAGGCTACCACTAAGAAAGCCATTGTCAAAAGTGCAAAGGTGACAGGCTTCTGTTTTAAAAAGTTTACTCAGTGGGTACTTAATATTTTCCTTACACTTTTACTTATGTTCACCATTTGCGGTATTATTGTGGGCACCACCTTTGCTGTTTATGTGAAAAATTATCTTGTGGACGACGATTTTGACATTGTAGGTCTTGAAAACAGTCTTGACTCCACAACGAAAATCTACGTTCCCAATGGTGACGGCACCTTCACGGAGCTTGAAGACGAAAGAATTTACGGCATAGAAAACCGTATGTGGGTCTCGTACAACAAGATGCCGAAAGACCTTGTGAACGCCTTTGTTTCCATAGAGGACGAGCGTTACTGGGAGCACAACGGCGTTGACTGGAAGCGTACCTTCGGTGCAGTGCTTCAGTTTGCTTCGGGAAATCAGAGCTACGGTGGCTCTACCATTACCCAACAGCTTATAAAAAACGTTACCGAAGAAGACGATACCACTATTCAGCGTAAGGTTACCGAAATATTCAGAGCCCTGAGTCTTAGCGAAAAGCGAAGCAAAGAAGAGGTTCTTGAAATGTACCTTAACAGAATTCACCTTTCAAGAAACAACTACGGCGTTCAGGCGGCAGCCAACTACTATTTCGGCTGTGATGTGTCCGAGCTTACTCTTACTCAGTGCGCCTGTCTTGCTTCAATCCCCAAATCCCCTACAAAGTACGACCCCGTGAGAAATCCCGATGAAAACAAGCAAAGACGTGATGTTGTGCTTGACAAAATGTGCGAGCTTAAGTACATTACAAAAGAAGAGTGCGAACAGGCAAAAAATGCCGATCTCGGTATCAACATCACCGAAGAAGACATTGTGGCTCAGATTACAAAGCCTTACTCCTACTACAAGGACGCGCTTATCGACCAGATTATAAAGGATTTACAGGAGCAGTACAAGTATTCAAGAACCTATGCTTCCGACCTTGTTCTATCGGGCGGTCTTGAAATATACACCACCATGGACCCTTATGTTCAGGACATTATGGAAGAGTTCTTTGAAGAAATGAGCTCCTTCCAGATTGTCAACGACGGTATTCAGCCTCAGTCGGCTATGGTTATTATGGACCCATACACAGGCGATGTTCTTGGGCTTGTAGGCGGACGAGGTGAAAAAACGGGCAGACGCGAGCTTAACAGAGCTACTCACAGCGAACGTCAGGTAGGCTCCTCCATAAAGCCTCTTACCGTTTACGCCCCTGCTATGGACAGAGGACTTATCAGCTATTCTACTGTTTACGACGACAGTCCCCTTTACCTTGAAGACAGATACTGGCCTCAGAATTCCCCCAACGTATACAAGGGAAAAATCACCATAAACGAGGCTGTTATACGTTCCAAAAACACAATTGCTGTCAAGGTGCTTAAAGAAATGGGTGTTGACTACGCCTACAACTTTGCCAAGGACACACTTCATCTTAACGGTATTGTCGAAGCGGACAGAGCTGTTGCTCCCCTTGCGCTCGGCGGTTTTACCTACGGCGTATCGGTGCTTGATATGACAGCGGCATATTCAATGTTCCCTAACGGAGGCTCATATGCAGAGCCGAGGCTTTACTCCAAGGTTTTAAATGCCGACGGAACTGTGCTTTTGCGCAAGGACATAAATCTTCAGCCTGCAATTTCCGAAGCCACCGCAACGGTTATGACAAAGATTCTGCAGAATGTTGTATCTTCAGGTACAGCTGCAAGAATCACCCTCGACCAGCGTGTCAACTGTGCAGGCAAAACAGGTACAACAAACGACAACAAGGACTTATATTATGCAGGCTTTACCCCCTACTATGTAGGCTGCTGCTGGTTCGGCTACGACATTCCGAAGAGTCTTTACAAATTCACCTCCAACCCTGCCATGCTTGCCTGGGAGGATGTTATGGAGCGTGTTCACCAAAGACACTTTGACAACGCTTCAAACGGTGTAGAGCCATTAAAGAAATTTGATTTTTCAAAGCTCACCACCGCATCCTTCTGCCTTGACAGCGGACTTTTACCCTGCGACAAGTGTCTGAGTGATGCAAGAGGCAACAGAATTTCCACAGGCTACTACTTCGGAAGCGACGGAAAACCTATGAACGAATGTAATCTCCACCTTACCGTCGACTGGTGCCGTGACAGCCAGAGCATTGCAAGTATTTACTGTCCCAAAGAATCGGTATATCAGGTGTCCTTATTCTATGAAAACGACAGATACTTTGAACACGGGGATGTAAACATCGAGGACTCTATCTTCACCTACAGAAACATTGATATGACAACGGCTCCCGTAGGTGTTGCTCCCTTTTATGCTTCCTCTGTTCCCGAAGGAATAAATGTCGGCTACACAGTTGTTGACGACGGTGCTCCTGCCAACAGAATTTGTGCTGTTCACACGCAGGAAAACGCATCTCCCCTTCCCGAAGAAGGAATTATTTATGATGAAAACGGCAACCCGATAGAGGTAAGCGACAATGTTTTCACAGATGAAGAAAACGGCGTAGGCGAAACTGACGGAAGCTTGATTGAAGACGGCGCAACCGCATCCGAATCACAGGCCAATACCGATGCTACACAGCCTGAAGGCGGTACTGAGGAGTCTTCTACCGACGATACCGTACAAAGCGCAGAACCTCTGCCTCAGAACAGTACGGCTCACGTTACTGGTGACGGCGCTCCGTCAACAAACAGCGAGCTTTAAAAGGAAACGTAAAGTTACGGTACAAAATATGACATACAAAAACAAAAAGCGTCTTACAAGTGCATTTCTTGTGCTATGCTATTGCTTTGGCAACCTTATTTCTCCCGTTACGGCAAATACTGACGGTTCACTTTCTTCTCTGCTTGACAAGCGTGAAAATCACGAAGTTAGCGATAAGACACAATCGTCCTCACAACAGGTGCTGAACGAAATTTCAATCGGTGCGCAGTCGGTATCGGATTTTACAGATGTTACGGCAGACGATTGGTACTACCCTTATCTTGACTACCTTGTAAGCGGTGGCATCATCAACGGGAAATCAAAAACGGAGTTTGCTCCCGATGAAAGCTTTTCCTTTGCAGAATGCGCCGCAGTTATAACGAGATATTTAGGACTTGATGGCTATGCTGCAAATAAGGCATCACAGCTTAAAAACCAAAGCCTAAAGGGATGTGATAAATGGTACAGTGGTTATGTGCAGGTAATGTACGAGCTTGGTATTTTCCACAAAAACCAAGGTGTCTTTACCGTTACCGACGGTCTTGTGGACATTAACGAAGCAAAAGCCTCACAAGCAATGAAAAGGCACGAATTTGCATCCTGCATTGCAAGGTCATTTGAGCTTAACGAAAGCGGCGTGCGTTCAAAGAACATATACAGCGAGGTATCAGGTCTCGGTCACGATTTTATAATCGGCGGACGTTACATTGACGAGTTTCTTATGCAATATCCCGACTACATAAAGGATTACGCAGATATTCCCGAAACAGCAAAGAGAGACGTACTTAAGGTTTACTACAACGGCATTTTCAACGGAGACACGCAGGGAAATTTCAATCCCGAAAGTCTTATTAAACGAAGTGAAATGGCAAAAGTACTTGCCGCTGTGCGTGATTTTTCACTTCGCAAAAGTATAATTACTGACTATTATACCCCTATCGGCGAGGACAAGCTATTTTACGACCACTTCGGCAATAAAAGTCTTGACAGTAAATACTGCACCGAAATTCTGACACAGTGTGCTGCCGGCTTTGATGCTTCTGGAGACAGCATTGTGTACAAGCCTGTCTCTCCACTTCCCTACGGATACTGCGTTGATGTATATTTATATTCACGTAACGACGGAATATGCAAAAGCATATTGGAGTACACTCTCGCCTCTTGCGATGCTTCGTCGGACGGCTTTGAACAGCCCTTTGACGGAAAATCCTCTTACAGAGCAATTCTTGTTTTACGTAATCTTACAGATTATGCAAAGCCTGAATTCACTCTTGATGTCAGCATTTCTCCCGACGGAATTCTTACCAAGCCTCTAACCGTATAAGAATTATCAAACATTTGACTGCAGGACATAAAACTGCAGTCTTTTTATTGACAAAATCCGTCTATTATGGTAACATAAGGCTGTTACGTATTTATTACAATACAGAGCTTCACATATCTTTCGAGGTGCGTATGAAAAAGAAAACTATTTACTCCGAGCTTGCCTACATAATCGGTCTTGCGGTGCTTGCCTTCGGTACGGCTCTCATTGAAAAAGCAAGCTTCGGCTTATCTATGGTTGTTGCCCCTGCCTATCTTATTCACCTGAAGGTTTCTGAGTTTCTGCCGTTATTCTCATTCGGTATGTCGGAATACTGTTTTCAGGGATTTTTGATTATTCTGATGTGTATTATTCTCAGAAAGTTCAGATTGAACTTTTTATTCTCCTTTATCACAGCTGTAATCTATGGCTTTATGCTTGATGGTTGTATGTTTATTGCCTCCTTTTTCAGCTCTGAAGGGATGCCTTTAAGAATATGCTGGTTTGTATCCGGTATTTTCCTTGCAACGCTGGGCATTGCCTTTCTTTTTAACACGTATCTGTCCCCCGAAGCTTACGAGCTGCTTGTTAAAAAGCTTTCCCAGACCTTCGGATTTCCTCTTTTCAGAACAAAGTTTATTTACGACGTTTTGTCACTTATTTTAAGTGTTATCCTATCCTTGGTTTTCTTCAGTTCCCTTACGGGTATTGGAATAGGAACGGTTATTTCGGCGCTTGTCAACGGCAAGCTTATCGTTATCTGGTCCAAAGCGCTGACAGATGCTATAGAGTTTAAGGATTTGCTTAAATTCAGACCTTTTTTTGACAAGGATTAAATACATAATTATATTCTTAAAAGGCGGTGTATAAAATGAAGCGGTTTATAGTTCTGGCAAGCTGTTTACTTACTGCTTTATCAATTACGGTTTTTTCTTACAGCGAAAAGGAGCTGGACTGTGCAAAAAAGCTGTACGGTCTTGGTTTATTCAGGGGAAGCGGTGACACATTTTCGGCTGAGAGCATTGATCTTGACAGCAACGCCACTCGTGCGCAAATTGCCATAACAGTAACAAGAATGTTGGGCAAGGAGCAAAAGGCAGAGTATCAGAAAAACGCTCACCCCTTTACGGATGTTCCCTCCTGGGCAAGCGACCACATTGGTTATCTCTACGAAAGCTACCTTATAAACGGAATCAGCGACAGCAAATTTGGAAGCAACGATGTGGCATCTGTTCAGCAGTTTGCAACAATGCTTCTCAGAGTTCTCGGTTACTCCGACGACAACGGCAAAGATTTCAATTATACTACGGCAAAGGATTTTGCACTTAAAGTAGGTTTGATTGACAATGAAATTTTTGCCAAGGAAAATCTCAGGCGCGGTGATATGGTTAAAATGTGCTATACAGCGCTTAACAAGCCCATAAAGGACTCCTTCCGAACTCTTGCCGTAAAACTTATGCGTGAAAGAATATTTACGGAAGATATGGCAAAAGAAGCAGGACTTGAAGTTCCCAATATGCTTCAGTCGGCTTACGGGGACATTCCCGTAAATCTTCCGTCATTTACAGCCAATAGAATTTCTCAAAGCACCTTCATATTAAATCTTGACGACTACATTGAGCACTACGGCATACGTGTTTTCCTGATAAGAGGAAACGGCGGTGTTATGAAGGAAGTACCGTACAGGGAATCCTTTGGCTACAAGATGACAAAGGGCGAGATTTCATACCTCAACGGAGGTGGTGCGGGTTACATCAATTCAATTATTATTGATGTTCCTTCAACATCAGAAGCCTACTCATTTTTAATTCTTAAAACCACAGGCGAAGGTGATATATACAAAATATCCGGCAAAAGTCCCGTTACATCAATAAGGGAGGTGCAGGAATGAAAAAGCTGTTTTTATGCATCATTATTTCAGCTATTCTCACAGCTAGCTGTTTTGCTGCAATTAAGCCGACTCTTCGCTATTCAAACGCAGGCACCTTCAAGCTTTGGACAGAGGAAGCCTACTACTGCTCCCCCGTTATAGACGATCTTGACAGCGACGGAAAAAATGAAATTATTTTTTCAAACTACACAATAACTGTCCTCAACAGCCACGACGGTAGCGTTAAATTCAAGGTAAATTCAGGCTACGACATTACAACGCCCCTGCAGGAATTTGACAAAAGTGTTGGCAACACCTGGTGCGATTCAGTTGTTTGCGACATTAACGGCGACAGCAAAAAAGAAATTATCACGGTACACGGAAACGGGCTTATTTCAGTGCTTGGCTCAGACGGACGATTTATAAAGGGCTGGCCTCAGAAGCCAGTATCAAGTCCTGCAAAAAGCGTAAAAGTGGCTGACCTTGAAGGTGATGGCAAATCCGAAATCATTGTCGGATACGGAGTTTATGGCGAAAAAAGCGTTTACGTTTTTAATTACGACGGAACTATTCGCGACGGCTGGCCGCAACTTTCGGACGAAAACAGTAAAAAAGCCTACAGCTACGGCATTTTTATGAACAACATCAGCACAGGCGACCTTGATGGAGACGGTTTTACGGAAATAATTGTTCCCAACGACACCTCTTACGTTGATATTTACCATCACGACGGCTCTCTTTACGGTGCTAACAGTGAAATCTTCGGCTCAAGAGTATGGGGCAAAATTGCTCTTTATGAGGAATACGGCTCGGAAATTCGGGGAGACAACGGTGGTTGGGGCTTTACCATATCGGGCGGTGAAAACAGAGAAAACCTTTACAAAGCTGAGTTCGGCCACGGTGTTTCCACTGTACGCGATATTGACGGCAACGGCACAAAGGAAATCATTGTCACAGGAATTATGTGCAACAGAAAGTATGCACCCACCTATCCTCCGACAGAATATATGACAGTTGCCGTTTTTAATGCTGACAGAACAAGATACGTAAATCCCACTGTCGGCGGTGACTGGAGAAACATTCCCACAGACCTCGGTGCTCCGCTACTTCAGAACAAAAAATCCATTGCCTCGCAGATTCAGCAGACTCCAACGGTGGAAGACCTTGACGGCGACGGTAAATGCGAAATACTTTTCAATTCATACAACGGTAAGGTTCATGCCTTCGGTCTTGATGCTACAGAGCCTTATGCGTGGCCCTTCAGTCTTACCAAGCGCACAAGTCCCCTCTTTGAATATGCAAGTCCCGTTGTATGCCGTGACCTTGACGGCGACGGCAAAAAGGAAGTGATTTTTGCGTCCTGGTACGACGAGAATCAAAAGCTTCCGGGTATTATTCAGGGCAGCTTATACATACTTGACTACAAAGGTACTCTAATTTCCAAGACTGCACTCCCTCCTGCCAAAGAAGCGGGAAATCTTTGCAACGGAGTTCTTGCCGCACCTGCCGTGGAGGATATTGACGGCGACGGCAAATATGAGATTGTTCTCAATACTACCTGCGGTGCTGTTTGTGTGTTTGATTTATAATCGCAAGGCAACTTCTGACAACTATAGTTTATCCAATTACAGCACTATACAAAATTACCTCCGCACAGAGCATCCGATACTCATATGCGGAGGTTTTACTATTATTTATTGTAAAGAAATTCAAATGATATATCGCTTACGCGAAGAGTATATTATTTATTATACCTAAGGTATACATCTGTACCGTGGAGAACGGATATTACTGAAAAAAGCACTTCTTTCGAAGTGCTTTTCCTGGTGACCCGTACGGGAATCGAACCCATGTTACAGCCGTGAAAGGGCCGTGTCTTAACCGCTTGACCAACGGGCCAGTTAACTTACTTTGACAGTATATCATAAAGTTCTATGTTTGTCAATAGCTTTTTGAAAAAAGTTCAGATAAATCGAAAAATAGTGAATTTGACACGGCGTTGCCGATTTTAGCTATTTAAAGCATTATTTCGTCGTTATTACACAGCTATTGTTCTTTTAAGATTGATTCCAAAAATATCGCAAAGCTTTAGAATTACAACGCTTTTTCTGATGCAGTTGGTCACAACCTCATACAAGATTAGTTCGAAGAATACCCCATCAAACTCCTGAAATTTGCGGTCTATTTAATCCCAACTTTTCTTCCATTCTTCCTTGCTCCATTTTCCCATTATCGGAAAAATAATTATGTATTGTTAAATCTTGCATTTGACACAAAAATGGCTTTGTTAATATCTGAACGTTTATATTTTTAGCTCTCTTTTCAGTCTACAATAATTATACGTTATTGTAAAAAAGAGAAGGTTTAAATTTATATATGCTTATTATTCAAACGTCATTAATGCTAATGTAATATATAAAAACTATAATAAATATAATAATCATAAATATGCAAGCGGCACATAAGAAAGGAACACAAATTATGGACTTATCTAAACAGCAGCTAAAAAGCCTTGCAAAATGGTTTATCGGTGTTGTCGGTGCGTGCATTCTTATATTCTTGGGTCTGCACAACATTGACAGAGTAACAGCCTTTTTATCCCATATAATATCCTTGATTATGCCTCTTATTTTGGGCTTTACCTTTGCTATAATACTTAACGTTCCGCTGAAATTCTTTGAACGGCATTTATTTCCTAAATCAGACAGGTTATTTCTGAAACGACTTAGACGTCTTCTTGCCTTTATCATATCTCTTGTTACGATTTTAGGCATTATAACGGGGGTGGTATTACTTGTTGTACCTGAGCTATCGCACGCCGTTCAGGTTATGGCTGAAAGCATTGTAGAAATTGCCGAAAGGCTTGGCAAAATGAGTGCTGAGGAGTTTGAAGAGCTTCCATTTGGAAACTATCTGCTTAATATGGACTGGAATAAGCTTCTTGACACAGCGCAGACGTGGCTTAAAAACCAAGGCGGAAGCATTGTTAACAAAGCTTTTGATACAATAGGCACACTAATAGGTGGTGTATTTGACTTTTTCATTTCCTTTGTATTTGCTGTATACATTCTTTTCAGCGAAGAAAAGCTAAAAAAACAGGCAACACGTCTCATAAATGCGTGGTTACCATCAAAATTCGGAGTATGGTTTATCCATGCCTGCAGCATTGCAAGCAAAAATCTTCGCAACTTTATTTCAGGGCAATTTATTGAGGCAATTATTCTCGGCTCGCTATGCTTTATCGGTATGACACTACTATCAATTCCCTATTCGCCTATGGTAAGCGTGCTTGTAGGAGTAACTGCGCTGATTCCTGTTGTAGGTGCTTTTATAGGAACGGCTTTTGGATGTTTTATGATACTTACGGTGGACCCTGTGAAAGCCGTGATATTTCTTATATTCCTTTTAATATTACAACAACTTGAAGGAAATCTTATTTACCCGAAAGTGATGGGAAGCAAGGTCAATCTTCCTGGCATATGGATACTTGCGGCAGTTACTATCGGCGGAGGTATTTCAGGTGTAATTGGTATGCTTCTCAGCGTGCCTGTCTCGGCAACGGCATATATTCTCATAAAGGAAGCAACCGAAAACCGCGAAAAAGCAACAAAGGAGCAGTCTATCCGCTAAAAATAGGAGAACCCCATAAAGGTTCTCCCTCTTTTTTATTGCGCCTTATTTTTCTTTTTTACAAGGTTCACCGCCAAAAAATATCCCACAGCACACGTCACAAGGCATATGCTAATCCATTGTGATGTGGAAATACCAAAGAAAATGCCTCGTATTTCATCCCCTCTCAGATATTCAAGTCCAAATCTTGCATTACCGTAAAGAAGAAAATACAGAAAAACTATATCAGCCTTTCTCTTTGCTTTGCCTGAAAACACCAATAGCACCGTACCGACAATACAGTTTAGAAACGCCTCTGTAAGCTGTACAGGAAAGTATCCCTTATGTGGCGACAGTCCGAAAATTGAGTTTTTATAATACACCGCACCAAAGCCCTCATACTCCATACCGTTACAGCATCCGGCAAGAAAGCACCCCACTCTGCCAACGGCGTGTGCAAAAGGAACAAAGGGTATCATAGTTTCGCAAATATCGTTTTTGCTCATTTTCGAAATTTTTGCTCCGATAAGTCCTCCGACAACCGCTCCCAAAAGACCGCCGTAAAATACTATTCCTCCGTTTGTAAGGAAGGAGAAATCTCCCTTTGAAATATAAGCGGCTATTTCCGAGAAGGAATACGTCACAAGTATATACAAAAGTCCTCCTCCGAGGATTATAAATGCAAGTGCCGTCGCAAGGACAATAATTACATTTTCTATAGGGATATTTTTCTTTTTTCCCTTTATGCTTCCGCCTATTGCTATTAACAACAATCCCAAAAGCATACAAAGACCGTATGTCGGAATACTCTTACCCAATATATTTATAAAAGGATACATTTTTTACCTCTTTTTATCACATAAATGACATATCCCCGCCGTTATGGCAGGGATAATCGTTTTATCCGATACTTAATCAGGAATTAAAGACCGGCTGCTGCGCCAACTGCGCCAACACATGCTGCGCATGCGATGTAGAAAAGAAGGCCGAGAACAACAGCGATGATTGAAAGAACAAGACCTGCTGTAGCCATACCTTTCTTTTCAGGATTCTTTCTGCCAAGGGCACCAAGAATGATACCGATGAGGCCTATTACTGCACCGAAGATGCCAAGACCGAAAACAGAGAGCACGAGACCGACAATACCAAGTACTAATGAAGCAACTCCCATTGTGAATTTCCTCCTTCCTGTAAATTACTACAAGAAACGGGTTTTGCAACCAATTCTCTTTAGTTGTCTTGATTATACATCTTTTGTCGAATTTTGTCAATAGTTTATGTAAAAAATGTTAACCAATATAATTTTGCTATTTCATTTTTTTCACTTGACAATCCAAAATAATTAGTGTATAATGCTAATGTTGCAGTTTAGAACTCAATATTGGGGCGTCGCCAAGCGGTAAGGCAGCGGACTTTGACTCCGCCATTCGTTGGTTCGAGTCCAACCGTCCCAGCCAAAAATCCCGCACGCCAGTGTGGGATTTTTACTTTTTCACTTTTCACTCTTCACTTTTCACTAACCCTGCGGGATTTTTGGCAAGGTTACAAGTAATAGTGAATAGTGAAGAAGTAAGGTAGCTTTTCGCAGGTCAAAAAGCATTTTTTATTATAAAGGTTGAAAAGTAATAAGTTTTATGGTATAATAGAGCAAAATCAACAGGAGGTGTGTACTATGTCTGAAAGCCCTTTGATGTCAAAATCAAAGGCGTTTGCTTTAGAGGTGATTCGTGCTTGCAAGGTACTACGAGAAGCAAGATGTGAAAGTGCACTTATCAATCAGTTT
>JAZRKT010000100.1:0-20037 GCA_045646465.1 Eubacteriales bacterium
AATCTAAAAAATCAAGATTTTTGTCATAAAGCATTTCAACAATCTCATTCCATTCAGGCATTGGAGGAACTCCTCGTTTTTCTTTTATAAGTTTTCTGAAAAGTTTTTTCACGCTACCGCCTCCTTTCGACAATATCCGACATATCCTTATAGTTCATATTAAGTTAGAAACAAAATGCTATTTTGATAAAATAATCTCAATAACATCTTTCACTCCGTCACAAACATATTCTGAAATTTTTTTAAATAAAAATCTTGCGAGATGCAAAACACACCTCGCAAAATAAGTCAATTACTTATCTGTCTTTTCAAGTGCTTCCCAGATACCGTTGAGATATACAGCACCCAGAGCTCTGTCATAAAGACCGTAGCCGGGTCTTCCCTCTTCGCCCCAAATCATTCTGCCGTGGTCGGGTCTGAGGTAGCCTTCAAAGCCTGTATCGTGAAGAGCCTTCATAATTCCGAAGATATCAAGCGAGCCACACTCTGTCTTATGAGCCGTTTCGTTAAAGTCCTTATCTCCGCAGTGCTTGATATTTCTTACGTGCATAAAGGGAATACGTCCTGCTGCACTGTACTTACGTACAAGTGTGGGAATATCGTTTTTGGGGCTTACACCAAGTGAGCCTGTGCAGAGAGTAAGTCCGTTATATGGTGAATCAACAAGCTTCAAGAAGCGGTCAAGGTTTTCTTCATTGATAATAATTCTGGGAAGACCGAATATGCCCCACGGCGGATCGTCCGGGTGGATAGCCATTTTGACATCATATTCCTCACAGGTGGGAATGATGCCCTTAAGGAAATATTCGATATTTTCCCAAAGCTTTTCTTCTGTGATATCCTTATACTCATTAAGAAGAGCGTCAAGACCTTCCTTTGTATAGCTGGAGTCCCAGCCGGGAAGCGAAAGGTCGCCCTTTCTGGGATCCATAGCAAGTACCTCGGCATCTCTGTAAATAAGAGAGGTTGAGCCGTCTGCGTTCTTATGGGAAAGGTTGCTTCTCAACCAGTCAAACACAGGCATAAAGTTATAGCAGATAACCTTAACGCCTGCTTTGCCAAGACGTCTAATATTTTCCTTATATACTTCAATATACTTATCTCTTGAAGGCTTACCCAGCTTAATATCCTCATGTACGGGCACGCTTTCAACTATGTCAAAGATAAGACCGTGTTTTTCGCACTTTGTTTTAATGTCGTTAATTGCTTCCTCGGGCCATACTTCTCCGGGGGGTACGGAATAAACAGCCGAAACAATGCTTCTCATTCCCGGAATCTGTGAAATATATTCCAAAGTTACGGGGTCACTGTCGCCATACCAGCGAAAACTCATTTTCATGGCAAAAACTCCTTTGAAATTTATATTTATTTATTATTTTTTGAATTAGCCGCCTTTTTAATTCTTATATCCTTACCTACAAACTTAAAGAGCCTGAAGGAGCCTATAAGGCGCGATGCAATACGTTCCTCGTACGCTTTAACAAGCTCATCTACCGTACAGAGGTTTGTGCTGACAATCATACATTTGCCTGAATTTATTCTTGTATTGAGCAGATTATAAAGTGCAGAACGGGTAAATGTATTGCTGAACTCTGTACCGAGGTCATCAATTATCAGAAGGTCGCACTGAAAATATCTGCTTACATCGGCACCTGCTGACTCGTCCTTATCAAAACGTTCCTGCTCAAAGGCACGGATAATATTCTGTGCGCTATCGTATACAACATCAAAGCCCTTATCAATTATGCCTTTTGCTATGGCGGTGGTAAGATGCGTTTTACCAAGACCCGTCGTACCCATAAACAAAAGGTTTGCGTCACACCCTTGCACACCAAAGTCCTCAACATACTGCTTTGCTCGGGCAAGATTTCCCTGCATTGTCTCTCTGGGACTTACACCATGTTGGTCTGCCTGTGCGCTGTAATAGGACAAATCAAAGTTATCAAAGGTCTGTCCCGACAGCAGCTTTCCAAGTCCAGAGCTGTTATAAGCCTCTCTTACCAGTGCTTTTTTCATACACTCGCACATATTTATGCCCACATATCCTGTGTCATTACACATATCGCACTCATAATTTATATCGGTGAAATCCTCGGGAAAGCCTGCTTCCTTGAGGATTCCTCTTTTATTTGATTGAAGTTCGAGGTTTTCCTTCATAAGTGCAAGTATTCTGTCTTCAAGTCCTTCTTTTCCCTGAAGGGACGCCTTGTAAACCGAAAGACCCGTCATAGAAAGAGCGTGGTCAATTTCCCGAAGAACAGGGCACTTAAGATAAGCCTCCATTCTATGCTCGTCGGAAACGGCAACAGCTCTGCTTCTTTTATTTTCAAATTCTTCACGCACTTTTTTAACCACCTGTTCCGAATACCCCACAGCAAGCACCTCCCTTAAGGCTTTTTGGTAATTATATCACATTTTACTTTCAAAGTCAACAATTAGCCGTCTTTTTTTATAAAAGTCTGTTGCATTTTAACATAATTTGTGCTACAATGTCAAAAGAGAATACACAGGCAGGTGAAATGTATGGCACAGCAAAAGGTTTACGTCGGAATGTCGGGGGGAGTTGATTCCTCCGTTGCCGCTTTTTTACTTATCAAAGGCGGCTACACCTGCAAGGGTGTAACGCTCAGGCTTTTTGACGGAAACGACACGGCAATCTTTGAAAGTCGCAATTGCGGAAGTGACGACGACATAAAGGATGCCACAAGGGTATGCGAAATGTTAGGTATTTCCCACGACGTAATTCATCTTGAAAACGAGTTCAAAAGCTGTGTTATGCAAAATTTTGCCGATGTTTATTTTTCAGGCGGAGTGCCTAACCCCTGCATTGTATGCAATAGGTGCATAAAATTCAAGGGCGTTCTTAATGCTGCAAAAAAAGACGGCTATGACTTTATTGCAACAGGTCACTATTGCACAAAAGAGTTGACAGACTCAGGACGGTACGTGTTAAAAAAAGCTGTTGACAGTACCAAGGACCAAACATATATGTTATATGCGCTGTCACAGGAAATTCTTGAAAGGGTGCTGTTTCCTCTGGGCGGTATGACAAAAGCTCAGGTGCGTGAAATTGCCGAGGAAAACGGTCTTATCAATGCACGCAAAAAGGACAGTCAGGACATTTGCTTTATCAAGGACAACGACTACCGCACTTTTCTTTCAAGATTTTCGGGCACAAAGCCTGTGGGCGGAGATTTTTTGTTGCCTGACGGCACGGTTATCGGAAAGCACGGCGGAATTGAGGGTTATACTCTGGGTCAGCGCAAGGGTCTTGGAATTGCATACGAGCATCCCCTGTACGTTGTCGCCAAGAATATCGAAAATAACACGGTAACAGTGGGCAAGGAAGAACTTCTTTACTCAAAGAGTGTTATTGTCCAAGACATTAACTTTTTACCCTTTAAAAGCTTACAGACCGATATGAAAATCACCTGCAAGCTGAGATACAGTCAGAAGGAAAGCGAATGTATCCTCCATCCCATTGACGAAAAAACGGCAAGTCTTGAATTTTTGTTTCCTCAGCGAGCTGTAACACCCGGGCAAAGTGCCGTATTTTACGACGGCGAATACTGCATAGGCGGCGGCATCATCAAAGCGGCAAAGTAACTATTTTAATTCTCTTGCCGCTGTCGGTTATCGTTTCGCTGTACTTTATAATTCTAAACAAAGAATCAAAGCACGCTGCTTCAACATAATTTTTCATTTCGGCCGTCCACACAGCGGGACGGTCGTTTTTTTGCGCAAAAAAGGAGCCGCCTTCTTTATGGCAGCTCCGATTATTATTAAGTATCAATCAGAAATTAAAGAGGTTACCTGTGTTTGTTCTGCTCTTGTTGAAAATCTTTGTAAGATCGTCATCAATACCGCCTGCATTTTCCTCTGAAGCTCCTGCCTGCTCGCCTGCGTCAGCCTGCTTTACTTCTTCAGCAACATCGCCTACAACAGGTCTTGAAACTCTTACTTCATAAGGCTTCTTTTCAGCTTCAAAGCCTGTTGCAATAACAGTTACCTTCATTTCATCTTCAAGGTTTGTATCAAATGCAGCACCCCAGATAATGGTTGCTTCGGGATTTGCTTCCTTGCTGATGAGGTTGGATGCGTATTCAACTTCTTCAAGTCCGATGTCAGGTGAAGATGTGATATTGATAATAATACCCTTAGCACCTGTAATGCTTGTTTCAAGAAGAGGACTGGAAATAGCAGCCTTTGCAGCAATTTCAGCCTTATCCTTGCCTGAACCTACGCCTACGCCCATATGAGCAAGTCCTGCATTTCTCATTACTGTTCCAACGTCGTTGAAGTCAAGGTTTACAAATGCATCTGTATCAATAAGTTCTGTGATGCTCTGTACGCCCTGACGAAGTACATCGTCAGCAATCTGGAATGCATTGGAAAGTGTAATTCTTGTTTCGGATACAAACTTAAGTCTTTCGTTGGGGATCATAATGATGGAGTCAACAACTTTTCTTAAGTTTTCGATACCTGCTTCTGCAAGAGCCATCTTTCTGGGTCCTTCAAAAGCAAAAGGCTTTGTAACTACACCTATTGTGAGAATACCCATTTCCTTTGCCATCTTTGCAATTGCGGGAGCAGCACCTGTACCTGTTCCGCCTCCCATACCTGCAGTTACAAACACCATATCCGCATCTGCAAGAGCCGCCTTAACGTCGTCAAGATTTTCTTCAGCTGCACGAAGACCTACTTCGGGATTTGCACCTGCGCCTCTGCCCTTTGTAAGCTTTTCGCCGATAAGAATCTTTGTGGGTGCAGCACAACGTAAAAGAGCCTGCTTATCTGTATTAACAGCTACAAACTCTACGCCCTTTACATTATTTTCAACCATACGGTTAACGGCATTATTTCCGCCACCGCCTACGCCGATTACCTTAATAACCGCACCAAATGCGTTGCCGCTATCAAAATCGAATGTCATTTTATTTTCCTCCTATTTTACTTACATAATAACATACTATATAATAATCTTTTTTTTTCTTTTTTTCAATAAGAAAATGGGTAAAATCGATTTAATTTACATTTAATTTACTTTTGAACATCCACAATCTTACTTATGTGTAATTTTCAAAGGTTCCCTCCTTGACCTCATCGTCCGAAACATCTATGATTCCGCCCGAGCCTCCCTTTGCGACCTCCGTTACAATTGAAAGCATAAACTGAATCTTTGAGTCAAGATTAACCTTATCTCCCAGCTTTACCTCGTACTTTGTTTTATAGGTAAGACGGATATCAAACCTGTCCATTACATCAATATTGGTAATATCCTCCAATATTTCATACTTTTTAAGCAAGTCATAAAGCTCTCTTACTATTTGCTCCGCATCACCGAAGCTTGTTAGAAACTCCCCTTCAATACAGCTTTTTATTCCCGTTAGCTGAACGGGTATAAGATTCTCAAGCTCCACCTTTTCTATATCGTCCGTCTTTGACAGTACCCTCATACTTTGAGACAGCACATACATACTTTCTTCAAGTGAGATATAAAAAGTTGGATTTGCCTTTTGCACCTTAACCTTAAGCGTTGACGGCCAGATTCTTGATATTTCCACATTATCTATGTATGCTAGGTTATACTTTACACTTTGCTTTATATCCTTTTCGCTCTTGCCGTAAAGAGTATCGCCGAAGCTTACCCCCATACCCTTCATCATTTCTTCTTCGGTATACGGGCATTCTCCGTCAATTTTAAGCTTCTCGATTTTAAACAGCTTCGCATAGCACATAAATATTCCAACAACTATAACTGATATGGCCAAAGCTACCGCAACAAGCCGTTTTCTGTTTTTATCCTTTCTCTGCCTGTACTGCACCTCTTCAAGGCTTTCGCCTTTATTTTGTACTGTGCGGTCGGCATTTACATCTGAGGAATGTGTATACACATTCTCTTTTTTCATTCACTTCACTTCCCGAAAAAGATTATTTCTTTACTATTTCTTTTACAATGGAGTATATTCTGTCAAGAGAGTCGGTGACGGCAAATCCTCTTACGTTATTTTCTGTCAGACTTCTCTTTTCGTCATTTTCAAGTAATTCCTTTACTGCAGCCACAAGCTTTTCGCCGTTAAGGTCTTTTTCCTGAATCATAACAGCCGCACCTTTATCGCACAGCACCTTTGCGTTTTCATACTGATGATTATTTGTCACATAGGGCGACGGAATAATAACTGCCGCCTTTCCGAGAACTGCAAGCTCAGATAGCGTCATTGCCCCTGCTCTGCATATTTCCACGTCGCACGCTGCAAGGAGCTCGTGCATATTATAAACATACTTACACACCGTGACGTTGCCTCGCTTTAAGGTTTCGTCATCTACCTTTTCAAAGACAAGCTCATTTACATAGCGTGCGCTTTCTTCTTCCCAGCCTGCTTTGCCTGTTGCGTGAAAGTGCACCGTGTTTTCCTTTAATGAATAGTTTTTGATAAGCTCAAAAGCGTTATCATTTATAGGCTTTGCCCCAAGGCTGCCACCTGCTGACAGTATAACCTTCTGCTCAGGTGAAATGCCCAGCTTTTCTCGCGCCTTTTCCTTGTTGGCATCAAGCATTTTCTGTGACACGGGATTTCCAACAAGCACAAGCTTTTCTTTATCGCAATCAAAATAGGGACGTGATTCGTCAAAGCTTATCATAACCTTATCCACATACTTTGACAACATTCTTGTTGTAACTCCGGGATATGCGTTCTGCTCATGTATACAGGTAGGTATTCCAAGCTTTGAAGCCGCCTTAAGCACCGGCCACGAAACATATCCTCCCGTTCCTATTACAACATCGGGTTTGAATTTTTTTATTATCTTCTTTGCCACAAATACGCTTGTTACAGCCTTTATTGCCGCATCAAAATTGGCAGGACTCAGGCTTCTTTTAAAGCCGCGAACCTTTACGTGGTGGATTTTATATCCTGCCTTGGGCACAAGATTATTTTCCATTCCCGCAGGCGTTCCAACATACTCTATAACGGCACTTTTATCCATACTTTTAATTTTATCGGCTATAGCAAGTGCGGGATTTATATGTCCTCCCGTTCCTCCACCGCTTACAAGAACTCTCATAAATATGCTCCTGTCTTAAGTTTTTTCAATATTGCTCATCCGTGACACCGACAGCACAACTCCCATTTCCGCAAGCAAAATCAGAAGTGACGTACCTCCGTAGCTGAAAAACGGAAGAGAAATACCAGTACTTGGCAATGTATTTGTTACAACCGCAATATTAAGAATTACCTGAAGTCCTACATGCATTATTATTCCCAGCACAAGCATTGAGGAAAATCTGTCAGGTGCACGAAGTCCGATTATTATTCCTCTATAAATAAAGAAGGCAAACACGCAGATAAGAAATACTGCCCCAATAAAGCCCATTTCCTCACACCAAACCGAGAAAATATAGTCATTCTGCGGTTCAGGAAGGTAAAGGTGCTTTTGTCTGCTGTTGCCAAAGCCCACGCCTGTAAGTCCTCCCGAGCCTATTGCAAACAGCGACTGTGCAGGCTGCCAGCCTTCATCCTTAAGATATTTGAATGGGTCAAGCCACACCATAAGACGTGCCGAAGAGTGCGCCATTGTCGTTGCAAGAAAGCCCACAAGTCCCACGCCTGCACCCATTCCGAGAAGCAAGTACCAGCCGTTTGTTCCTCCTATTACCATCATACAGAAAATAATTCCTGCAATAATTACAAGTCCCGAAAGGTGAGGCTGAAGGTACAGCAACACTCCCACAACGCCAAGAACTGCAATATAAGGAAGAATTCCGTAGTAAATACCCGGCAAAGTGTTTGGCATATCTGTTGGCAGCATTATCATTACAGCAAAGCCAAGAGCCGCAACAATAAAAAGTCCACCCACAAGTCTATTTGGTATAAACACAAATGCAAGTGCTCCCAGAGCAAGAATTACAAGGCTCAGTCCTATTTCCTTTTTGCAGGCGCCTAGATTATCTTTAAGCACAATTTTATGTGCGTATCTATCGGCGTAGTCTGCAAAAAACAGCACCACAGCAAACTTCATAATTTCCGACGGCTGTAGCGAAATCGGCCCTATCTGAAGCCATCTTTGTGCACCCTTTGCGCCTGAGCCCGTTACGAGAACTGCCAAAAGCAAAAGTATTCCCACAACCAACACAAGCCGTGAAAACTTACGTATTACGTGATAGTCGAAAAATCTTACTACTACCCACATTACAAAAAGTCCAAGCAAAGCAAAAACTATCTGGCTTCGTGCAAATCTGTAGCTATCGTCAAAATACTCCTTCGCATAAGGGTAGCTTGCGCTGAAAACCATAACTGTTCCCATACACAGAAGCAGTATTATACAGATTAAAAAGGGGCGGTCAACACCGCCCACCTTCTGTACAAGAACACGTCTTGAGGGTGAGGCGTTCCTTTTTACTTTTTGCATTCTATGTTCCTGTGGTGAATTCACTTTTGCCCGCCCTTTCCGTACTTTAAATCAATTTTTTACATTATTCCCAAAAATCCAAAGCAGCCTATTGCCGAGAATATTGCCGTGACTATTGAGAACACAAACACAATTTTAATTTCTCCCCATCCGCACATTTCAAAGTGATGGTGGATAGGTGTCATTCTGAACACTCTTTTTCCTGTAAGCTTATAGCATACTACCTGAATAATTACCGAGAAGGATTCAACAAAGTATATTATACCCACAAACAGTAAAATTATGGGAACATTAAGCATAAGAGCCGACGCGCACACAACTGCTCCCATATAAAGTGAGCCCGTATCACCCATAAACACTCTTGCTGGGTGGAAATTATACACCAAAAAGCCCAAAGAGCCGCCAAGCATTGTCCCTGTCATAACGCTTGCTTCAAGGTTACCGCTTTTAAATGCAAGCACCGACATAAACACCATAACCACCGCCGTAACCGAGGCACAGAGTCCGTCAATACCGTCCGTAAGGTTTGTGCTGTTACAGGTGAACACTATACCTACTGCAAGAATTATGTAATAGAAAACCCCAAGATCAATTGAAATATCAGTAAATGGAATTGCAACATTGCTGTCCAACACGCCCATTTTAAAAAGCATCGCTATGTAAACAATTGTCGTCAAAAACTGAAGCACAAGCTTCTGCTTTGCGCTGAGACCTGCATTCTGCTTCTTAAAGAATTTCACATAGTCATCAACAAAGCCTATCATACCATTTAAAAGCACAAAAAGATAGTGAATTACAAGTCCTAAATTTTTCTGCCATATCGCACAACCGATAACAGGAAAAAGAGATGCTGCAATGAAGAACAGTCCACCCATTGTAGGCGTTCCCTCTTTACTTTTATGCCATCTAGGTCCTATGTCAAGAATTTTCTGTCCCATTTTTACGCTTTTCAGCACAGGAATAAACACTCTTGCAAGTACAACCGTCAAAACAAAGCTAATTACAACGGATGCGGCAAAGCTTACGTTCATTTTTTTATCTCCTATTTTAAGTAAATCCTTAGTCGGAATTGTCAAGATGGTGGAATTCCACGCTTACCATTGTGCCGGGAGGCACTTCTTCTCCGGGCTTAGGTGACTGTCCCGTAGCTATTGTTCCTGCCGTATCATCACGGTATGCGCCTTCCATTTTTATATTAAGATTATAGTTTACAAGTGTTTGATTTGCCGCCGATGGGCTATAGCCTTCCACATTTGGAACGACTACCGTTTTTTCCTCGGCAGAATCATCGGTATAAAGCACAACAAGTCCGCCCTCACGAAGCTTTACACCATATCTTGGGAACTGAGAAAGTACGATATCTCCATCGCCGTAAACCTTAACATTAAGTCCTGCGTTATTGATAGAGGTTTTTGCTCCCGTAACGCCAAGTCCCGAATAATCGGCAACAGGAATATTTTCGCCCGATTCTGCATTTTCGTCGGTGCTTGTTTCAATGTTGAGATAAGGAAGCACCTCACTGAGCACAGATGAAACAACGGGAGCCGCAATCGTTCCTCCGTAGTAGTTGCCTACAGGCTCATCAATTACTATAAGTATTGCAATTTCAGGGTCATCTGCAGGTGCAAAGGCAACGCATGAGGCGATATAGCGGTTACCCTCCATATCACGCTTCTGAGATGTTCCTGTTTTTGCTCCTACACTGTAGCCCTTAACGTATGCATTTTTTGTTGAGCCGATTGTAATACCGTTTTCAAGATATTGCATAATAGTCTTACTTGTCTCGGTACTGTTAACCTGTCTTACAATTTCAGGCTCGAACTTTTTAACGGCATTTCCGTCCTCATCAACAAGTGCCTTTACAACCCTCGGCTTCATAAGTTTTCCGCCGTTTGCCACAGCCGACACAGCTCTTATAAGTGAAAGAGGTGTAATTTTAAAGGTCTGACCAAAGGAATAAACGGCAAGCTCTGTCTGATTAAAGCCGTTAAAATCGGTATGGTAAATGCTTGAAGCTTCGCCTGCAAGGTCGATTCCCGTTTTTTCGGTAAAGCCGTAGGATTCAAAATATTTGTAGAACTTCTGCCTGCCTACCGCCTCTGCAAGCTCCATAAACACGGGGTTACAGGAATTTTGCAATCCCTGCTCAAAGTTTTCAACACCGTGGCCGCCTCTTTTATGACAGCCGATATTATATCCGCCGATATTTTTTGAGCCTACGCAGTTAAACTGATAGGAAGGACTTGTCATAGCAAGGTTTTCTTCAAGTGCCATGGAGCTTGTTATAATCTTGAAGGTGGAGCCTGGCTCATAGAGCTCGGTTATTGCTTTATTCTTCCATCTTCCCTCAACAAGGTCTTTATAGAAAGTGTTTTTTTGCTCATCGGTGGGAAGGAATTTTTTTCCGTTTTCGTCTTCTATGTAGCTTGTGCTGTATTCATCGTACAGCATTTGCATTTCTTCATCAAGGTCATAGGGGTTATTAAGGTCATAATCAGGCTTTGTACTCATAGCGAGAATTTCGCCCGTATTTACATCCATAATTATGCCAAGCACTCTGTTTTGTGCCTGTGTATCCTCAAGAGCAGTCTGAAGATGCTTTTCAAGGAATGACTGCACTTGCCAGTCAATTGTCAGAACAACATTCAAGCCATTCTGTGCACCCACATAGCTTTCATACTCAAAGGGCATATCCTTACCCTTCGCATTCTGAGCCGTGATGATTTTACCGCTGCTTCCCTTAAGGTATTCCTCATAATGTGATTCAACGCCGTAAATACCTAAGTTCTCCGAATTTGTAAAGCCTATTACGTTACTTGCAAGATTACCGTAAGGATAAACTCTTTTTGTATCCTCCTCAAGATGAATACCAACTATATCGTTTTCCTCAATGAATTTTCTGATTTCATCGGTTACGCTTCTGTCTACTTTTTTCTTAATTATCTGGTACTTTGACTGCTTTCTACCCATACGCATAACAATCTCAGCTCTGTTTACACCAAGTGTATCGGACAGGTAATCGGCTATTAACGACTCCTGCTCATCCTCAATTTCATAAGGTGATATATAAACAGTTTCAACCGTAGCACTTACAGCAAGAGCTGTCATGTTACGGTCATAAATTGTGCCTCGTCTCGGGCTTATGTCGATTTCCGTTGTATACTGGTCAAATGCACCTGTTCTGTATTTTTCGCTGTCCGTAAGCTGTATTCGGCTGAGTCGAAAAATTAGTGCTATCAGTAAAGCTGTCATCACCAATAGCACCAAAACGACCCGCTTAAAATATGGTTTTACAGGAGTGTTGTTATTCATTATTTAATATTCTCCCCGGAATTTCACTTGTAAATCTTGCCTACAGTGTTTTTAAGACCGTCGAGAGTTGTGCCCAGAGCACCGCCGTTATTGCTTTCGCCTGTAATTACTACCTTATCGCCGTCGCTGATGCTCACATAGTGCTTTACAACCTCGGTGGACTTTACCATTCCAAGCTTATTTACGGCAATCTCTTCAACATATGTAAGATCGTTTCTCTTATCAAGTTCAAGAGAAAGTCTTTCATTTTCCTGCTTATTAAAAGCAAGGCTTTCTTCAAGAGCCGTAATCTCATAGGAAATGTTATTTACAACCGAGTAGCTGTATGCTATAAACATAAGCATTACGGTTACAACAAGGCAATAGAAAATGAAGCTGATGGGAAATGGTGTATCTGCCTTTACTCTCTTTTTGATAATAAGCGCACTTTCAGCCTTTGTACGCATCTTAGCACCTGTAGCAGTACGCACGCCTTCTTTATGTGCTGTTACATTATACTGAGATGAAACCCTGTTTATTCCCGAATTATTTGTTACTTCACCGTAATACGCCATTTAACATTCTCCATTTCTTAAACATCTATATTTTTTCGCAAACCCTTAGCTTTGCACTTCTGCTTCTGGGATTTTCTTCAAGTTCCCTTTGTGACGGAAGTATCGGTTTTTTGGTCACCACAATTCCCTGAGGCTTTTTTCCGCACACGCACACAGGAAAATCCTTGGGGCAGGTACAGCCTTGTGTTTTTTCAAGGAAGGTATGCTTTACTATTCTGTCCTCTAAGGAGTGGAAGGTGATAACGCTCATTCTTCCACCGCTTTTCAAAAGAGGAAACATACCGTTTATACAGTCAGCGATAACGTCAAGCTCACCGTTCACTTCAATTCTTATTGCCTGAAAGGTTCTCTTTGCAGGATGAGGTCCATCAGCCTTGTTTTTTGCGGGAATTGCGCTTTTGATAATATCGGAAAGCTGAAAGGTTGTTTCAATGTTACCGTTTTCTTCCCTATATTTCACAATTTTTCTTGCTATTGACGAGGCAAACCGTTCTTCGCCGTACATATCTATGATTTTCGCAAGCTCCCTTTCGCTGTAGGTATTTACCACATCGTAAGCGCTGAAGGAGTCCTGTCTGTTCATTCGCATATCAAGGGGAGCATCGTGCATATAGGAAAAGCCTCTGTCAGCATTGTCTAGCTGGAAGCTGGACACACCGAGGTCTGCAATTACGCCGTCTATTTCCGTTATACCCATTTGGCAAAGCTTGCTTGCAGCGTCAACAAAGTTTGTGTGCAAAAGTGTAATTCTGTCACCGTACTTTGCAAGTCTTTCCTTTGCTTTATCAAGGGCATATTCATCTCTGTCAATGCCGAAAAGTCTTCCCTTTTCCGAAAGTCTTGATGCTATCAGATCCGAGTGCCCTGCTCCGCCCAGGGTACAGTCCACATATATTCCGTCCGGCTTTACGCCCAAAGAGTCAACAGTTTCTTCAAGCAGCACCGAGTAATGTCCGAAATTCTCCTGCACTTTCCTGCTCCTCACCTATGTCAGCAAAGTCCAAGATGCAGCTTCTTGCTGATTTCTCTGTACTTATCGGTATTTGTTCCCTTGCCTGTGGAAATTCTTGCACCATTCCAGATTTCAACGTACTTTCTCATTCCCACAAAGGATATGTCCTTTTCAAGTCCGATTGCCGTTCTATGCTCCTCGCTGATATTTATCCTTCCCTGCGTATCAACATCCGTCGGCACGGAGTTTACCGATATTTCTCTCATAAAATCATTCATATCATCCTGAGTTTCGGCGTACTCGCTGATTTTATCCCAAAACACATCATACTCTGCCTCAGAGAACATAAGAAGAAAATCTCCCAACCCCTTAACCACTATAACGGAGTTTCCGAGATCGGCACGGAATTTCGCCGGTACAAACACTCGTCCCTTTGCATCAAGGGTATGTTTGAATTCGCCTGTCAACATATTCCGCACCTGCCTTTCTCTGTTTGTGATGATTCAATACTGTACTTTTGCTCTTTTTTAAACCATTTTAATCATTTTCTCACCACTTAGATGTAAATATTATAATATACAGCCGATATAAATGCAAGACCTTTGAAAAAAAATCCTGTAGACTTTTTGTGCTAATTTGTTAAACTTTTTGTTAACAAAGAACGCGAGTTCTGTGAATTTGTGATAATGTACAAAAAACGACGGTGTGTTCTGTAGAATATCACGATACGTCAAAAGGCGACAAAAAAATGCTTGCCACCTCATATAAAAGTGACAAGCCGAAGATGATTGAGTATTAAATTGTATTACTTAAGCTTAGCGTAAGCCTTTGCTCTGTTTACATTATTAAGAATAGCTTTTCTCAGACGTATGGACTTGGGAGTAACCTCTATAAGCTCATCGTCGTTGATAAATTCGATTGCTTCCTCAAGCGAATGAATTTTAGGAGGAACTAGTCTGAGTGCTTCATCGGCGCCCGTTGAACGTACAGCCGTCATATGCTTCTTCTTACAGGGATTGATGACGATATCATCTGTCTTGGCGTTTTCGCCCACAATCTGACCTTCATATACATCCTGTGCGGGAACAACAAACATCTGACCTCTGTCCTGTACGTTATAAATACCGTAGGAGGTTGTCTTACCCGTTTCGTAAGCAACAAGAGAGCCTGTTGTTCTCTTTGAAATTTCCCCTCTGTGAGGAGTATATTCAAGGAACAGCGAGCTGAGTATGCCCTCTCCTCTTGTATCGGTAAGAAACTCGTTTCTATATCCGAAAAGTCCGCGTGTAGGAATATGGAACACAACGTGCATTCTGTCGCCACGGGGTGTCATATCAATAAGCTCGCCACGTCTTGAACCAAGCTTTTCAATTACCGAGCCTACATAATCCTGAGGCACGTCGCAGGAAACCTCTTCCATAGGCTCCATCATAACGCCATCGATTTCCTTAAAAAGTACCTTAGGTGCACTTACCTGAAACTCATAGCCTTCACGTCTCATAGTTTCAATAAGAATTGAAAGATGCATTTCGCCTCGTCCCATTACTCTGAAAGCTTCTGTAGTATCCGAGTCCTCAACCTTCAAGGACACGTCCTTGAGCAGCTCACGGTAAAGCCTTGCGCGAAGATGACGTGAGGTGCAATATTTTCCTTCGGTACCTGCAAAGGGCGAGTCATTGACAGAAAAGGTCATTTCAAGTGTAGGCTCACTTATTTTACAGAAAGGAAGTGCTTCAGGTGTGCTCACATCGCACAGGGTATCGCCTATTGTTACTTCTTCAATACCCGAAACGCACACAATGTCGCCTGCCTTTGCTTCATCAACGTTCACCCTTTTAAGTCCGTCAATGGTAAGCAGGTTTACAATCTTTGAGTTATAGTTATCGTGTATTCCGTGATGATGGCACACGGTAACGTTCATATTCTTTTTAACGGTACCTCTTTCAATTCTGCCTGTCGCAATTCTTCCGATAAAATTATCGTAATCAATGGAAGAAACAAGCAGCTGCGCCGCGCCCTCCTCATCAACCTCAGGTCCGGGCACGTGGTTTATAATCTGCTCAAACAAGGGCACAAGGTTTTCTTCCTGAATATCAGGAGAAAGGGATGCCGTTCCGTTTCGTCCCGAGCAGAACACAACGGGGCTGTCAAGCTGGTCATCGCTTGCATCAAGGCTGATAAGAAGTTCAAGCACCTCATCCACAACCTCATTGGGACGTGCACCGGGTCTGTCAACCTTATTTACAACAATAATAACCTTATGTCCCAGCTCCAGAGCCTTCTGAAGCACAAATCTTGTCTGAGGCATTGTTCCTTCAAAGGCGTCAACCAGAAGTAGTACACCGTCAACCATTTTTAGAATTCTTTCAACCTCGCCACCAAAGTCAGCGTGGCCGGGGGTATCTACTACGTTGATTTTTACATCCTTATACACTATAGACGTATTTTTTGCAAGGATTGTAATACCTCTTTCTCTTTCAAGGTCATTACTGTCCATTACTCTGTCGTCAACCACCTCGTTTGCACGGAAGGTACCCGACTGCTTGAGCATTTCGTCTACAAGTGTTGTTTTACCGTGGTCAACGTGTGCTACAATTGCTACGTTTCTTAAATCATTTCTTATCATTACTCAATATGTCCCCTATATTTTTAATTTCTTCCAAGCGTAGATTTTACCACAAAAAAAGCGGTAAATTAAGAAAAATCTCCATTGTTTACCGCTTTTCATATTATTTTTAACAATATGTCTTATTTTTCGCAGTCAAACAGCGGTGTTGACAAATATCTTTCACCACTATCGGTAAGAAGCGCAACAACCGTCTTGCCTTCATTTTCCTTTCGGCTTGCCACCTTGCACGCCGCATCCAGCACAGCGCCCGACGATATTCCAACAAGCAACCCTTCAGTTCTTGCAAACTCACGTGCTCTTTTATATGCATCCTCGTGGTCTGCCGTAATTATCTCATCGTACACTGCCGTATCAAGATTCTTCGGCACAAAGCCTGCGCCTATACCCTGTATTTTATGAGGACCTGCCTTACCTCCCGACAGCACGGGGCTATCCTTAGGCTCAACGGCAACAACCTTCACATATGCGTTTTGCTCTTTAAGATACTTTCCCGTACCCGAAATTGTACCGCCCGTACCAACGCTTGCAACAAAGATATCCACCTTACCATCGGTATCCTCCCATATTTCAGGGCCTGTAGTAAGGTAGTGTACCTTAGGGTTTGAAGAGTTATCGAACTGTCCTGCAACAAAGCTGCCTTCAATTTCCTTTGCAAGTTCATTTGCCTTTTCGATTGCGCCCGCCATACCCAGCTTTCCGTCTGTCAGCACAATTTCTGCACCGTATGCACGTATAAGCATCTGTCTTTCAACGCTCATTGTATCGGGCATTGTGAGAATAACCCTATAGCCTCGGCTTACGCCTATCGACGCAAGACCTATTCCCGTATTTCCGCTTGTAGGCTCAATTATACAGCTTCCCTTTTTAAGGAGTCCCTTTTCCTCAGCGTCGGCAATCATCTGCTTTGCCACTCTGTCTTTTGCGCTTCCTGCAGGGTTCATGCCTTCAAGCTTGACTAAAAGTTTTGCACAAAGCTTTCTTTCCTTTGCAAAGCTTTCACATTCAAGCAACGGCGTTCTTCCTACAAGCTCGTCAACTGATTTATAAATTTTCATAACTTTTCACCTTTTTATTCGCCGAACAGTGCGCCCCAGTTAATATCCGAATACTGAGTCTCAGGCTCGTCTTCGCTTTCGGACACTTTAGGCTGACTTTCGGAATCGTTCTCGGCCTCATCTTCTGCTGTTATTTCAGACTCCGCTTCATCAGCATCCCCTGCAAGCAAATCTTCCAGAGTTGTTACAAAGGGAACATCAACCTCGTTACCGTTTTCATCCTGCATTTTCTGCAAGTTGTAGTTTACTATAACCTTATCCTTTATATCATAAAGAGGTGTCCAGTCGGCAATATCGTTACCTGTAAAATCAAGCTTATAAAGTGTTTCGGGATTATAGCCCTCAAGGGATGAAACATCGGTAATACCATTATTCTGAAAATATCCGAATGCAAGCTGTTCATAGTTTTTGATGAAGGAAACATCGGTTATAGGGATGTCATAATACTCAAAGATTTCGACATTCTTAAATTTCGCAAGATCACCAAAGCCTTCTTCATCCCATTCAAGCACTGCTGTTTTAACGTGTTCCTGCAAAGCCTCTATGGTAACATCTGCACTGAAATACACATCTGCATAATCCTCAAGACCCACATACACCGTATCGGAACCGTCCTCCTCCGGACCTACTGCAAGGTATCTAACGCTGAGAACATCCTCCTGTGTCAGTCCGACTGCTTCTTTATCAAAGCATTGTGCAACAGCCTTTAGAAGTGCCGTATTTTCAAATCCCAGCTTATTTTCAAGAGTCTTCTCCTGCTGTTCTTGCTGTACTTCATTTTCTTCTTCAAGCAGCTCCTGTTCCTTATTACCGTTACAGGAGCAAAGCAACACCGCTGCACACAAGGCAAGCAATGTCCAAAGTTTTATATTCTTCATTTCAATCATACCCTTCGTAATTATTATACTACCCATGACTGTTTTTGTCAACAAGTCAACAAAAACAAAGCAAAAAACTCCGCAGAACTCATAAAGGAGAAAAGAGCATCCGCAGAAGTTTCAGACTATAAAGTCAGTCGCCGTCTATACTGCAAGCACATCCTCCTTTATAAGCTTTGCAAATCCGTCCTCTGTTTTACATATTCCGGGTATTCCCTGCTATATTCTGTTTGGTGTACTGTACTTTTTCAGCAATTCCTTATCCGCTACAAGCATCGCCATCCCTCCCACATTTCTACCCTATTATAACTATACACCAACGCGCCCTCACTTTCTATGGAATTTGTTGCTTTTTTAACCTACATCAAAAAAGGACACCCACTTTACAAATGAGTGTCCGAGCTTATATTATTCTTCCATCTGTTTACCGAGAAAACTTGCCGCCGTCTGCACAAGCTTAATTTCGGTATCATCAGGCTCTGTCAGGGTTTCCTCGGCATTTACCGTACTGACAACGGCACCGATAACATCTCCACCCGAAATAATGGGCACAGCGCAGGATACGATAATTTTCTCATTTCCGTCAACGGCATAAAACTCCTTACCGCCGTTTTTTCTGCAATACATCTGACGTGATTCCATCACCGACTCAACATCCGCAGACACCTTTTTCTCATTGCATTCCTTCTTAGGTACTCCAGCAAATGCCACCACGGTATCTCTATCGCATACGATTACTGCGTGATTACTTGTTTTATACAGCGTTTCTGCGTACTGTGTCGCAAAGCCAAGAAGCTCGCCGATGGGTGAGTACTTCTTGAAAATAACTTCGCCGTCACGGTCGGTGAAGATTTCAAGGGGGTCGCCCCTTTGCACCTTGTTGTTATATTGGTTTACATAATTCTTTCGGGTTCGACTTATTGTAGCATATTTTGGTGGGGGTGTCAAGTATAATAAGTTATTTTAATCAATTAAAAATGCTTTAAATATTTTATTTATGTGATTAAAGCTATTCTTTCTACTCCACCCAAGTTTTGAAGGATGATAGCAGTTTACAAAAACAGCCGAGCCTCTTCTAAAACACCTTATACCATCTTTGGTTTCCTCAACAACTTCGTTCCCAAACACTTTCATTGAAAAATCAAAAGTTCCTCCACACAACACCATCAAAACAAATCCCGTTGTTTGGGTTATTATCCGTGATGATTCCTCTGTATTGCTTTAGATAATCTTCAAACATGTTTTTTATCCCTTCAAATTATAAATACTTGTTATATAAATAAATATACCACACCCCAACAAAGAAATCAACCGATGCAGATTTAATTCCGCATCGGTCTTGTATTTATACAGCCTGTCTAGCCTCAATATAAAGGTCAATATCTTCTACAATATAGTTTGTTCCGGTCGTATGAAGTGCTTCAAAACAGCTCACAATGTACTCCGAAACTCTATGCTTACGGAAAAGTTCTATAACCTCTTTACCCGTGAGGTTCTTTGCAGATTTATACTGTTCTATGCAAAATATTAAAAACTTGCCCTCTTTACTCATATTTACGCCTCCTCAGGAAAAATTAAAACCCCGCTTTTTTGTTCTTCATTGAAAATCTCAAATAGTGCCATGGGGCTTAAATGCCAGAGTTTTGTTTCTTCCTGTTCAAGTTTTTCATACAGTTTCGAACTATAAAACATATCGGAAGCTGCAATTTCATCAACAGAATACTTTTCAGAAATAAGTTTTACAATATCCGGAACTATCAAAACAAGCAAAGATTGAAATTTCTTATTATCCATTACATTTCCTCCTCGGGTATCGTTCCGATGAAATTCAAAAATGACAACGCCTTCTCTGTTGTAAACACCATCTGATTATACAGTTTCTTTATCTTCAAAGTTTCAATTGTCTGTTCTTTACTGAGAACGCCCGCCTGATAGAGTGCAAATGTCGTATACACATCATCGTCGGCAACAGGACCGTAAACTACATCATGTTTTTCACCCAAGTAATTTCCCGAACGGTTTTCCGAAACAAAATCAAGCCAGGCTTCATCGGGAAAATCAAATTTTAAAACAGAACACTCTGAAAACAATTTTTCTTCATCAACTTCATATATGCTTACAGTTTTTGTTCCCTCGTTTTTTCTTTTATATACCTTTTCAGCAAAGCTTACAGCCTGAATTTTATTTGTAGTTGTATAAAAACCGTATCCGAAATCAAGGAATCTGTTCTGTGCAACAAGTTTTGGAG
>JAZRKT010000101.1:0-5422 GCA_045646465.1 Eubacteriales bacterium
ATTTTCCCGAAGCTGTGAAATATCCCACGGGAGTCCATTCCTCTCCACCAAGGTCTATGTTGCCTGTCAGCTTGTAATAGCTTCTTATGCCAATACCTGAATTGATGTTTTTCGAAAAGAGCTCAAGATCTGCCGCATCCGATATTTCATAGGGAGCTTCTGCTGATCCGTCGCCGCCGCTGAACTCTTCCGTCATAAGAAGTGCGTCGCCTTCCATAACATTTGCGGGCTTTTCGTTGGCTGCCGTCTCTTGTATGCTTTCGGTAACATAAGCCATTCGGATAGAGGAATGCTCCGATAAAGCCTCGCTGTCATAATTTTCAAAAGGCAGCTCTTCAACCATTTCCGCCGTGGATTCCACGCCTGAAACCATAACGGGTGCGGCGTATGCCGAGGAACAAATCATTGAGGAAGCCAAAATAATGCTGAGTAATTTTTTCATATTGTTACGTATGCAAAAAGCATACTCCTCCTTTGTAAAGTAATACACAATGATTATACAACAAGTGCGGATTTTTGTCAATCATAGTAAAAGAATGTTTACAACAAAGGAAAAATATTTTTTTTGCTGTTAAAAGTCGAAAAAACTATTGAAAAAAAGATAGTTTTGTGGTATAATATTAAATTATTACATAATGTGGATGTTTTCGGGAAAATAAGGTGTTGGGAAACACACGTTTTTGCTTTTATTTTCAAAACATCAATTGAGAAAAATAATATTTCAATAAAGGATGAAAGACAATGAAAAAAATTATGCTTGGCAATGAAGCAATTGCCAGAGGTCTGTACGAAGCAGACTGTAAGTTTATTTCAAGCTACCCCGGCACTCCTTCAACGGAAATCACCGAGTGTGCCGCAGAGTACGATGAGCTTTACGCAGAGTGGGCTCCCAATGAAAAGGTTGCAATGGAATGCGCTTTGGGTGCATCTATTTCAGGTGCACGTTCCTTCTGTGCAATGAAGCACGTAGGACTTAACGTGGCAGGCGACCCGCTGTTTATTTGCTCTTATGTGGGAGCTGAGGGCGGTATGGTTATAGCTGTTGCAGATGACCCCGGTATGCACTCTTCTCAAAACGAGCAGGACTCAAGACACTATGCAATAGCTGCAAAGCTTCCTATGCTTGAGCCTTCCGACTCAGGTGACTGCCTGGAGTTTACAAGAGAAGCCTTTGCACTTTCCGAAAAATTTGACACACCCTTTATCATCAGAACAAGCACAAGAGTTGCTCACTCACAGAGTGCTGTTGAGCTTGGCGAGAGAAAAGAAAGCACCGTAAAGACGTACGAAAAGAACATCGCAAAGCACGTAATGGCACCTGCAAATGCCATAAAGCGCCACGTTGTTGTTGAAGAAAGACTTAAGGAAATTTCGGAATGGGCAAATACCTGTGCCTTCAACAGAGCAGAGTATAACGACACAAAAATCGGTATTATCTGTGCAGGCTCAACCTACGTTTATTCAAGAGAAGTATTCGGCGAGGGTGCATCCTACTTAAAGCTGGGACTTGTTAATCCTCTTCCCGAAAAGCTCATACGCGAGTTTGCTTCAAAGGTTGAAAAAGTAATTGTCGTTGAGGAGCTTGACCCTGTTATTGAACAGCAGGTAAAGGCTATGGGAATAGAATGCGACGGCAAGAATAAGCTTCCCGTCCTTGGCGAATTTTCACAGGAAGTTATTGCAAAGTGTCTGCTCGGCAAGGAAAACGAAAGCACATCTCTTGAAGAGGCAATTCCCGGACGTCCTCCCGTGCTTTGTCCCGGCTGTCCTCACAGGGGTCTGTTCTTTGTGCTTAAGAAGCTTGGTGTTACGGTTAGCGGCGACATCGGCTGTTATACTCTCGGCTCTGCAGCACCTCTTTGTGCAGTTGATACAACTCTTTGTATGGGTGCGTCTATTGCAGGTCTTCACGGTATGAACAAGTCAGGCGGACTTGACCCCAAGAAGTCTGTTGCGGTAATCGGCGACTCTACCTTCTGCCATTCGGGACTTACGGGCATTATGAATATGGTATACAACAAGGCTCATTCCACCGTTATTATCTGCGATAACAGCATCACGGGTATGACAGGTCACCAGCAGAATCCTGCTACGGGTATGACTCTTAAAAACGAGCCTACACATAAGATGGTAATTGAGGATGTTGTTAAGGCTCTCGGCGTTAACGACATAAAGATTGTTGACCCCAACGAAGTAAAAGAGCTTGAAAATGCAATCAAGGACTCTCTTGTAAGAGAAGAGGTTTCGGTTATCATCACACGCCGCCCCTGCGTGCTTTTAAAGTCGGTTAAGAAGGATACATACTTCACGGTAAATGCAGATAAGTGCCGTGGTTGCAAGGCTTGTATGAAGATAGGCTGTCCTGCAGTAAGCTTTAAGGATGGCAAGGCGGCAATTGATACAACACTTTGTACAGGTTGCGGACTTTGTGCAAAAATGTGTGCCTTCGGCGCAATTGAAGAACACAAGAGATAAGGAGAGGTAAAAATGAGTAAAACAGTAAATATAATGATTTGCGGCGTGGGCGGACAGGGAAGCCTTCTTGCCAGCAGAATTTTAGGCAACACCTTCCTTTCTCAGGGCTACGACGTTAAGGTGTCCGAGGTACACGGTATGAGCCAGAGAGGTGGCTCGGTTGTTACATACGTAAAATACGGTGAAAGAGTTGACAGCCCCGTAATATGCAAGGGCGAAGCGGACTTTCTTCTTTCCTTTGAGCTTTGCGAGGCGGCACGCTGGCTTCCTTACCTCAAAAAGGACGGCATCGTTGTAACAAGCACGCAGAAGATTATGCCTATGCCTGTTATCATAGGTGCAGCTGAATATCCTTCGGATATCGAGGAAAAAATAAAGTCTAAGGGCGTAAAGCTTATGAGTGCGGATGCTCTTACACTTGCAGAGGAGTGCGGCACCTCAAAGGCGGCAAACGTAGTTCTTATAGGTATGTTTGCAAAGCATTCTGACATTCCCAAGGAGGAGTACATCAAGGCACTTAAGGCGTCTGTTCCCGCAAAATTCCTTGACCTTAACCTTGAAGCCTTTGAAAAGGGCTATGCTCTTGACTGATAAGGGCTGAAAATAAATCAGGCTGTGGCAAATTCGCCGCAGCCTGTGATGCTTTTATGGGGGTACTGTCTGTGGGACAGAGGGTAGTGTCTGTGAGACACACAACCAATATATAATATATAAATAACCATAATAACAATAACCACTCCATCTACAGCCGACAAGTAAAGTTTTCCACATTTTGTCTTAGCTTTTTAAAAAGCTTGGATGGATAGGCACAGAACTGATAACTGTGTTGTCATTATGCATAACGCCGAAAGATAAAGCTTGGGATAGCCCTGGTTGAAGCTTGCAGTAAAGCACCTAACTAAGTGCACAGGCGAAGTACTATTGCCAAGCATTAAAGTATCTCTAAAGAATAAAAAAAGCCTCTGAGCAAAAACTCAAAGGCATTTATTCTGTAATATAGCTTAGTCGCTGATGTAGGGGAGAAGAGCGATGTGTCTTGCTCTCTTGATAGCGATTGTAAGCTCTCTCTGATGCTTAGCACAAGTACCTGTAATTCTTCTGGGAAGAATCTTGCTTCTTTCGGAAACATACTTGCGAAGCTTGAGAACATCCTTGTAATCGATGAACTCAGACTTTTCTGCACAGAAGTTGCAAATCTTCTTTTTTCTCTTAGCGCGGAAAGGCTTTTGCATTTCTTTATCCATTTTAAAATACCTCCTGTTGAAATTTTTTCTTCAAAGAATCTTAGAAGGGAAGGTCGTCTTCCGTTGAAAGCTCTTCAAAGGTTGCTGCTGCAGGCTTTGTCTGTGCCTGAGAAGCGGGAACTGAACCGTTCTGCGATTCTGCACCGTAGACAGTACCGCCTTGCTGATTTGAACCTGTGCCGGCATTACCTGCAAAAGTACATTCATCGGCAATGATTTCGGTGATGTATCTCTTCTGACCGTCCTGTGTTGTATAGGAACGGTTCTGGATAGAGCCTACAACAACGATTGACTTGCCCTTGGTGAAGTACTTGGAAACGAATTCCGCAAGACCGCGCCATGCAACAATGTTGAAGAAATCAGCTGTTACTTCGTCACCCTGCTTTGCAAATCGGCGGCTTACGGCAATACTGAACGTGGTTACCGCTACACCTGTGGGTGTGGTTTTAAACTCGGGATCCTGTGTGAGATTACCCATAAGAATTACTTTGTTAAGACTTGCCATTTTTCGCACTCCTTTTGCAAAACAAATTAAGATTGATTATTCTTCAACCTTGATGATGAGGGAACGAAGGATGCCGTCCGTGATATTGAATACACGGTCGAGCTCTGCGGGAAGAGTTGCTGCGCTTGTGAAGTTAACTACGTAGTAGTAGCCTTCTGTCAAATCATTGATAGGATAAGCGAGCTTCTTCTTGCCCCATTCGTTTACACTGTCAACGATACCGCCGTTGGAAGTAATAAGGCCTGTAAACTTTTCGCAAAGTGCCTTTGCTGCTTCCTCTGTAAGATCGGGGCTGACGATGAAAACGTTTTCGTACTTAGACGTAAGCTGTTCCATTTCTTGCACCTCCTTATGGTCATTAGACCGACTGTCTTTGCAATCGGCAAGGAGAAAGGGTATCCTTGTTAAGATTACCTTTCCACGAACAAACATTATAAAGGATTTTTTTCCTTTTGTCAAGACCTTTTTCTGATTTTTTGGTATTAAAAAGCAATAATTGTAAAAAATGTGTTAATACCCCTTGCAAAATGTAAAGGTATGTGATATACTGTCACGGTAAACGCAGTGAAAAAGAGTGCGTATTCTATATGTGCATCATCCAGAGAGGGACGGTTAGCTGAAAAGTCCTTGATGTGCGGAGTATTGCTTTTCGCTTTGGAGCGGAACGGCTGAAAGGCTGTTACGGAAAGACACCGTTATAAGTCTTATGTGTAGTTGCACAAATTGAGTTGTCCGTTTTACGGAAACAAGGGTGGTACCGCGATAATTCGTCCCTTACGGCTAAAAGGCTGTAGGGGACTTACTTTTTTCTTTGATAAAAAGAAAAAAGTAAGCAAAAAAGAAAATAACTACGCACCAACAAAGGTATGGATAGAATTATCGCCTTGGTGTCTCGGTTATCCGTTTTGACACCAAACAACGGCGTCAAAACTGCTGATAAAAGGTGATTTCTTTGATAAAAAGAAAAAAGTAAGCAAAAAAGAAAATAACTACGCACCAAAAAGGTATGGGTAGAATTATCGCCTTGGTGTCTCGGTTAACCGTTTTGACACCAAACAACGGCGTCAAAACTGCTAATAAAAGGTGATTTCTTTGATAAAAAGAAAAAAGTAAGCAAAAAAGAAAATAACTACGCACCAAAAAAGGTATGGGTTGAATTATCGCCTTGGTGTCTCGGTTATCCGTTTTGTCACCAAAC